>DASTMP010000447.1:0-6926 GCA_035714085.1 Blastocatellia bacterium | reverse complement strand
GGAGGTGGCCGCCGAGAAAGGCGGGCAGGAAGTGGCCCTGCCGGTGCTGGCCTCCACGCTTACGACTGTCGTCGTCTTCTTCCCGGTGACCTTCCTGTACGGAGTGAGCAAGTTTCTGTTCTCGGCGCTGGCGCTGGCCGTGGTCTTATCGCTGTTCGCCTCCTATGCGGTCGCGCTGACCGTCGTCCCGCTCTTCTGCGCAAAACTGCTGAAGGGCCACGCCACGCATGAGCCACATCAAAACGTTGAGAACGCGGAAGTAGCCCCTCAAGTTGAGAAGAGACGAAAAGGATTCGGCCAACGGTTCAATGACTGGTTCAATCGCTGGTTCGGCAAATTGCTGGACGGATACGGCTATGCGGTCGGCAAAGCCCTCAATTGGCCACGCGCAGTCGTTTTCGGGCTGCTCGGACTCTTCGCGCTCAGCCTCTTGATTTATCCGCTGCTCGGCGTGGCGTTTTTCCCCAGGACGGACGCCGGCCAGTTCGTGGTCAGCATCAAGGCGCCTTCGGGCACGCGTCTAGAAGTGACCGAGGACGAGGTAAAGAAGGTCGAAGAGATCATCCGCCAGGAGGTGTCGAAAGACGATCTGGCGATGATCGTCTCGAACATCGGCGTGACGCCGGGTTTCTCCTCGATCTACACCAGCAACTCCGCTCAGCACACGGCCCTCGTGCAAGCGAGTCTTACCGAAGAACATCGGGTAGGCAGTTATGACTATATGAACCGGGTGCGCGAACGACTGCGCAAGGAATTACCGCATCTGAGCGCCTACTTTCAATCGGGCGGATTAGTGGACGCGGTCTTGAATATGGGCTTGCCCGCGCCGATCGATGTTCAGCTAAGCGGGTCGAATCTGGAAGCGAACTACGAGGTTGCGGTCGAACTTGCGCGGCGGATTCGGCAATTGTCCGGGGTCAGCGACGTCTACACCCCGCAGGACCTCGACTACCCCGCGCTGCAACTCGACGTGGATCGCACGCGCGCCAGTGAGCTTGGGCTGACGCCGAAAGAGATCGTGAACAACATCATCACGGCATTCACCTCAAACCAGATGATCGCGCCGAGTTATTGGGTGGACCCGAAAAGCGGAAACGATTACATGCTGACCGTGCAATTTCCCGAAGGGCGCGTGAGCAATCTGTTCGACCTCAAAAGCATCCCGCTCAAAGCGGTGAGCGAAGAGAGCACGACGCGTCTCGACGCCGTCAGCACGGTCAGGCGCATCCAGGCCCCGACGGAAGTGGATCACTATCAACTCCGCAAGGTGATTGACGTGTACGTCGGACTTTCCGGCGAAGACCTGGGCAAAGTCGCCGACGCGATTGACCGGATTATCGCCGGCGCCAAGCTGCCGGCGGGTGTGCGCGTGGATTTACGCGGGATGGTTCAGGGGATGCGAGCGTCGTTATCGAGCTTTGCCGTCGGTTTACTCCTCGCGGTCGTGCTGCTGTTTCTGATCCTAGTCGCTCAATTCAGCTCCTTCGTTGACCCGGGACTGATTCTGCTGGCGGTTCCCCCCGGATTGATGGGTGTGCTGATAACGCTTCATCTGACCGGCACGACATTAAATGTGCAGTCGTTGATGGGGGTCGTGATGATGGTCGGGATCGTCGTCTCCAATAGTATCTTGATCATCGAATTTACTCACCGGCTGCGCGAAGAAGGGCTGTCTGTGCGCGAGGCCGTGGTTACGGCTTGCCGAGTGCGGCTGCGCCCGGTGCTGATGACCTCATTGGCGACGATTATCGGCCTGCTGCCGATGGCCCTCAAACTGGGAACGGGCAGCGAGGCTTATGCGCCGCTGGCGCGCGCGATCATCGGAGGACTCTGTGTCTCAGTGATCCTTACGGTTTTTATCGTGCCGGCGGCCTACCTGTTGGTTTACCGGCGCCGGGAGCGGGCTAACGATCCATCTGAATTACTTGGGGGAGATCATTGATGAAGTCACTTAGATTGTACGGCGTGATAGCCGTCGCCTTGATAAGCTGGATAACTTGCGCCGACGTAATGGCGCAAACCGCTGTGAAATTGACTCTCAGCGAGGCCGAGGATATTGCGGTTAAAAATCAGCCGCAGTTAGCCGCCGCCCAACTCACGGCCAGGGCGGCCGAGATGGTTCAGACGGAGGTCGGCTCGGCGAGGCTTCCCCTATTTTCCGCGGGCATCAGCGGCGCCGATGCGAGCAAAGATGCGCGCATCGGCGCGGGCGGGCTGAACAATCCGCTCATCCTCAGTCGAGGCGCGACCGGCGTCACGATCAATCAATTGCTCTTCGACTTCGGGCGCACAAACAGTCTGGTCAAAAGCGCGCGGTACAACGCCGAGGCGTTTCAGCAGACCGCCGAGGCGACCCGCGCGCGGGTCCTCCTGCAGGTAGATAGCGCCTACTTCGTGGCTTTGCGCGCGCAGGCAGTGCTCAAAGTGGCTGACCAAACCATTGCGGCGCGCCAGGCGGTCGCCGATCAGGTAGAAGCCTTGCGCGCGAGCGGTTTGAAATCCGGCCTGGACGTCAGCGTCGCCAATTACAACCTTGCGGAAGCGAAGTTGCTACGCGCCAAGTCTGAGAATGATGTCAAAGCGGCCTTCGCCGACCTTTCCGCGTCGCTGGGAAGTCAGGAGGAGCAAACCTTTGATCTGGCCGAGGAGTCTCTGCCCACAATCGACTTACCCGATCAATCGGAATTGATCAGAGAGGCCTTGAGCAAGCGCCCGGATTTGCATGCGTTGCAATTCGAGCAGGACGCGGCGTATCAAACCGTGAAGGCCGAAAAGATGTTGAAACTGCCGTCGGTGTCGGCGTTGTGGAGCGCGGGGTGGGTTCCTTTCGGAGACAGCAGCCGGATCCCGAACACGTACAATGCGGCGGGTTTCAGCGTCAGCATTCCGATTTTCAACGGACGGTTATATAAGGCGCGCGAGGCCGAAGCCGAGTTCAAAGCGAGAGCGGTGGAGCAGCGCCTGAAAGACGCCGAGAACCGCGTGACGCGCGACGTCCGCATCGCCTGGCTAAGTCTAAATACGGCCTACGAGCGGATCGGCCTTTCCGCCCAACTGCTGAGCAAGGCGAGAGAGGCGCTGGACCTAGCGCAAGAGCGCTATAACCTGGGGCTGAGCTCGTTTGTCGAGTTGAGCCAGGCGCAGTTGAACGTAACGATCGCCGAGATCGAGAGCGCGAACGCCAGATATGAGTATCAGCTTCAACGCGCCATTCTCAAATATCAAACCGCATCGCAATGAGGTGAGAGATGCGATTTGAGACGAAACCTTTTTGCCGTCTGGAAAGGAGTCGATATGTGGAAGCCACCTGCCATCATCTTTTTCGCTGTATTAACAGGCTGGCGCGTGGCAAATCAACAGCGATCGGATCTTGAGGATAAGCGCCAGGCGACCCTGGACGTTAATGTGTGAGGGGCCGACGACGGCGTGGAGCCGGGTCTCGGAGGAGAGGTTTTCGAGATTTACGAAGACGGCGCCAAACAGAACATAAACGCTTTCAGCGAAAAGGAAGAGCCGTTGGACGTCGGGATCTTGCTTGACGTGTCAAGAACCTATAAAAGGAAACATATTGCCGCGATGATCGAAGCTGTAAAAACATTCGTTGCGGCCTGCAATCCGGATGACCTGTTTTTCGTTGTTACCTTCGGTAATGAAGTTAAATTGACGGCGGATTTCACGATAGGCGGCTCATTGGTCAGGCAATTAAAAACCCCAACCCTGGAGAAGAAATCCGCTGTCTTCATCCGGGGCATACGATGATTCCTTATTGTGTAATGGTGTGGCGGGAGTATAGCATTATGCAGAATACCCAGAGAGCGAAATATTTTTTGCATTGAGCCTTGTTTTTACTCTCTTTAACGGCTGAAAATAGTCCTTTCTGCGTACTCCATCTGGAAAAGCGAAATCAAGCAAATTTCTCAAAAGTTTGATCGCCGAAACTGCGAAACTGTGGCGCAGGCGTCATCTCATTTATGACCAGGCGCGCTATATGGCTAAGGAAGTAAGAAGCTCTCTGACATGCAAATTTAAGCAACAATGAGAATTTTACTCTACAATCCCGACAACGGCGTGACGCGCAATTTCATGCCACACCTTTGGATGTTTCTGCTCCAAGCCCTGACCCCGGCCAGCCATGAGGTATTGCTGATTGATGGTAACGCGCAGCCAATGGATGAATCTGAGATTGCGCACTTCGTGCGCGAACAAAACATTGGACTCGTCGGTATCAGCGCCATGACCAGAATGATCGCCAAGGCATACCGGATGGCAGACGCGATTCGCGCTGCCGGGGTGCCGGTTGTGATGGGCGGCCCGCATGTGACAGAAGAACCCGACGAGGCGCTCGGTCGGGCCGGCGGGCCGCGCCACGCCGACGCTGTGGCGCTCGGTGAAGCCGATGAAACCTGGCCGAAGATTGTTGAGGATGCCGCGCGCGGCGAGTTGAAGGATGTCTATGCGCCGGTTGATGAAACCGGCAAGGAGCGCAAGCCATCGCTCCAGTCCTATCCGGCGATTCCGTGGGAGTCGCTTAATCTCGACCAGTTCAATCTGATTCCAAAGGTCGCGGCTCCGCTGCTCAGGCGCGCGGGCGGCGGGTGGGGAACGTTTCGGATGATTCCGGTCGAGTCGGGGCGCGGCTGCCCTTACGGGTGTGAGTTCTGCACCGTGACCGGCTTTTTCGGCGATTCAATTCGGTTTCGCACCAACGAGAGCGTTGTCAATGAACTGTTGCAACTGAAAGCGCGCGCTCACAAAGAAGGCGGCCAGATCGCCGTCTTTTTCGTCGACGATAACTTCGCCATCAACATCAAGCGCACGAAGTCGCTGCTTCGCGACATCATCGCCGCCGGCGCGCAGGTGCATTGGGTGGCGCAGATAAGCGCCAATCTGTTGCGCGATGAGGAACTCGTGGACCTCATCGCGGATTCCGGGGGCAGGTGGGTCTTCATCGGCATGGAATCCATTGACCCGGCGAACCTCGCCGATGTGAATAAGGGATTCAACAAGCCCGGTGAGTATGCCGCCGTGCTCGATAGGCTCGCCCGGCGCAACATTTATGCGATCACTTCCTTCATCTTCGGCATGGACAACGACACGCCGGGGGTGGCCGAGCGGACGCTTCAGCAGATTCGGAGCTGGCCGCCGGGGCTACCCGTTTTCGGCCTACTCACCCCCCTACCCGGGACGCCATTGTACAAGCGGCTTGAGACTGAGGGGCGACTGACGCGGCCCAAGCACTGGCAAGAGTTCATCCCGTTTGCTATGGCTCACACGCCGCTGAAGTTGACCATCCCGCAAGCTCATGCCGAAGTCAATTACGGGTGGGCGGATGCCTACAGCCCGCAGGCAATAGCAAAGGCTGTTGCCTTGTTAGAGCATCAGCCGGTGGGTTATCGCATTAACATTCTCGTCTCTCGTCTCTTATTTCGCGGGATTTACTTTCCGCTGATGGGTCCGTGGGCCTGGGTGAAGGCGATCACGAACAACCGCCGCACGATTTTCAAGCTGGTTGTGGAAGCGTTAGGCGCGTGGCGCAAGGCGCGGAATAATAGTCCTGAGAAGATAACGGCGTCCCGGTGACATAGTGGGACTACGCCTATTTCTGGCGCCAAGTGGCTTGCGCGCGCCACCAGTCTGCGTTCCGCTTGCCTATGGTGAATCTTCGGTGGGCGAGCGTGAATTTATTGAGAAACAAGCGCTACGCCAGCCGCAGCAGAGCGAGCGACGCGCAAGCGCCTCCGCCATTAATATCCGGAACAATGCTCAACTCCAGTATAGTTACGTTATTGAGGTCCACCGCATAAATTTCTCGCTCATGAACCGTGCCTGGCGGGCTGAAGTTGTACTGCTGGCGGACTATCTCCTGGTAGGACAGCCCTTCGTCACCTGACCACCTGAGTAAATACTCTTGCGTACGCGCCATCTCTGCTTCGGTAAAATGCAGTTCGATAAGCTTGATTCGCTGCGGCTCATCGAATAACAGGTGGATGGACTGCTCGCCGGAATGCGAGGCCCGCCAACCTGGCCCCTCCTCAGCCAGCAGCGCGGATTCAATAGGAAATTTCTTGTCTTCAGAAGTTACTTCGACGCGCGTGATAGACTCCAAATCTAACCAGTGATACGTATCATTTGTCGGAACCGGCACGACACGATCAATTACCTGTTTTCGCATAAACTTCCTCCCAATCAAGTTAGAGAATCGTGAACCTTCGGCGCGCTGGGGCTTATGGTCCCGCCGGCGCGCCGAAGGTTCGCTGCCTATGTGATAGCCGATCTAACCGGCGATCAGGGCAATTACGCCGGCGCCGATGATCAGATATGGAAGAGTCATTTCGCTGCGCCTTCCTCTTTTTTCCTCCTATAAGTCTATGATTTCCGCCTCAGCTTCAGCCAGCGCCACATTGATTGCTTCAATCCGGGCTAGAGTCCGCCAACTTCCAATGCGGTAAACCGTCGGGCTAGAAAATCCTTTCAGCTGTGATGCTCGGGTCAGCCAGTAAGCCTGGCGCGGTGTAAGGTTTAATTGTTGGCGCGCTGCCGTATATTCACTGGACGTACCTGCCAAAATAAAGATTGTTTGGTTCATTTCAGCCTTATCCGCATCAAGCATCGGCCGTTTCTAGCTGTGATTTCGCAACCATTGTGTTCTCACCAGTCACTGAGCGCCCCTCTTGCGCATCTTCATGATCGCCTTCATCATAGCGATCCCTTCGACGCCCCACGCTTCGATGTCGCCGGCGTTATTTCCGATCGGCCGCGCATTCCGGGTGCTGTTTCAAAAACTGAGGCAACGCCAAAGCCGCTCGACAGATGGACTCCGGGAAGTTTGGGCCATCCGCAAGTCTGTAGCTGGCCCCGCCGCGCTTCACTTCTATTTTGCGCGATTTTGAAATGGCTGTAAGGCCTGTCGAATACAAACCTGCGCC
>DASTMP010000446.1:0-1618 GCA_035714085.1 Blastocatellia bacterium | reverse complement strand
GGCGAACATCGCGGGCGCCGGAATCAACATCGCGCAGCGAGTGATGGATTGTGGGGATGCAGGCCACATCCTGCTTTCAAGGCATGTTGCCGAAGACTTCGAACATTATCCGCGGTGGCAACCGTATTTACATCCGCTGGGCGATTTCGACGTGAAACACGGTCAGGTCATCTCGGTAGTAAACTTCTACAATCACGAAATCGGGAATCCGGACGTTCCGGCAAAATTCAGCGAGAAAGCGATCACCGCGACTACGGCGCCTGCGGTGACGAACCGGCGCCGCTACGCGATCGCAGCAGTCGCGATTGGCGCGTTGATCGTCGTTGGCGCCGCCGGCCTGTTTTTGGCAACGAGAACAGCTTTCCAAAAAATGACCGGGCGCGCTGGAGCTGCGTCATCGGTCCCGGAAAAAAGCATCGCTGTCCTACCGTTCCAGAACCTCAGCGACGACAAATCGAACGCCTACTTTACCGATGGCATCCAGGACGAAATTCTGACTCGCCTATCGAAAATCGCCGCACTCAAGGTGATCTCGCGCACCTCGACGCAGAAATACAAGAGCGCGCCCGATAATTTGCGCGAGGTCGGGCAACAATTAGGCGTTGCGAATCTTCTCGAGGGCAGCGTGCAAAAAATCGCGAATGCCGTGCACGTTAATGTGCAGCTGATTCGCGCTGCCACGGATGAACATCTTTGGGCGGAAAGCTACAATCGTAAACTCGACGATGTGTTCGGAGTAGAAGGGGAAGTGGCGAGTGCGATTGCCGATCAATTAAATGCGAAGCTTTCCGGAGCGGAGCAGAAAGCCGTCGCCGAGAAGCCAACACAAAACGCCGCCGCCTATGACGCTTATCTCCGCGGACTCACCATTGAGCATAACAACTACAGTTACGACGCTTATGTGCAGGCCGATCGCAATTATCAGCGCGCCGTGGAACTGGATCCGAATTTTGCCCTGGCCTGGGCGCGAATGGCAATCCTGCGCAGCTTTCTCAACTTCAATAGGATCGACGCGAACAAGTATACAGCCGATTCCGTCAAGCAGGCGGCTGATCGTGCCATGGCGCTTGCCCCTGATGCCGGTGAATCGTGGATCGCACAGGGTTCGTATCGCTATCGCATTCTCCGCGACTTCAACAGCGCGGTCGCGGCTTATGAGGAGGCGCGAAAACGACTGCCTAACAGCGCGCTGGTATATGAATATCGCGGATTTGTTCTGCGGCGGCTTGGTCGATGGCAGGAAGCCGAAACGAGCTACAAAAAAGCGGTCGAGCTCGATCCGCTCGATGTCCAATTACTGACCTCGATCGGCAATGAGTTTTATTTGTATTTGCGACGGTTCGACGACGCGCTGACCAGCATTAATCGTGCTTTGCAGGTGGCACCCGAAGGCGCAGGTGAGCACGCCAACAAGGCGGTGGTGTTGCAGGCGGCGGGTCGAATCGATGAGGCGCGTCGGGAGCTTGCGCTGGTTCCTGACGACGTGCTGGATGACTGGGTCGTCGCTGCCCGTGTTACCCAGGCTATGTATGAACGCCGCTTCAATGACGCGATCAATATCGTGGATAGGAAAATAAATTCGCTCCCTCCGAATCAACCTCTTGATTCGTTCGCACAA
>DASTMP010000445.1:0-9797 GCA_035714085.1 Blastocatellia bacterium | reverse complement strand
TCCGATGATCACGAGCGCGATTACGACTCCGAGCCCCAGCGCGAAGCCAAGTGGGATCAGCAAATCCTGAAGAGTAGCGCAAGCGAAGATGTTCATCGTCTCTCCTTCCACGGTCATCGCGTCGAAAAAGCCTTGCGCCAGTCGCCATCGCCCCAGCAGCCATACTTTGACTGAAACGATGCCGATCCTGGCGCAAGATTTCAAAGTCCTCAACGGTTGCGGTCAGTTGAATGGCAAGAGCGGCGCCAACTACTGAAAGCGCAAGCGTCCCTGCCGCATGTCTTGCAGATGCTGTGATTTGAAGAAAAGGGCTGGTTTCGAAAGCGGATAGGTGAGGACGGTCGGCGCGCACAGAGTGTCAGCCAAGTCTATCACTCGTCATCGGAATCCTGCGCTTCGTCCTGAAGCACGTAGCGGCGGGTTAGACCGAGGTCTTTCAGTTTCTGTTGCAGGCTCTGGCGATGCATTCCGACGCGTTCGGCGGCGCGGGTGACATTGCCGCCGGTTTCGGCGAGCACGCGTTCGATGTAGGCGCGCTCGAATTCGCGGCGCGCCTCGCGGAAATCCTCCAGGTAAGGGATGGGCAGGTAAGGGGCGGACAAAACGTCCGCCGCCTCGACGGTTTTGGCCGGCAATGAGCGCTGAAACGTCTCGGCGGGCTTTTGTCGCGCTTCCGGCGATCCGATCTCTTCGGGCAGGTCTTCAGATCGAAGCGATCTCCCGTCAGCCAGCACGACGCTGCGTTCGATGGCGTTTCGCAGTTCGCGAACATTGCCCGGCCAGTCGTAAGCGACCAGGCGCTTCATCGCGTCAGGGCTGATCTCGACGCATTTCAACTGATAGCGTTTGGCGTATGTTCGCAGGAAGTTTTCGGCGAGCATCGGGACGTCTTCGCGGCGGGCGCGCAGCGGAGGCAGGTCGATCTGTACGACGCGCAGCCGGTAAAAAAGATCGGCGCGGAACTTCTCTTCGGCGACGGCCAACGCCAGGTCGCGATTCGTCGCGCTGATGACGCGCACGTCAATCGGGATCGAATGCGAGCCGCCCAGCCGCTCGATTTTGCGCTCCTCAAGCACGCGCAGCAGCTTGGCCTGGGTGTTCAAACTCATATCGCCGATCTCATCCAGAAAGATCGTGCCGCCGCTGGCCGATTCGAACTTACCCTTTCGCTGGCCCGCGGCGCCTGTGAAAGCGCCTTTTTCATGGCCGAAGAGTTCGGATTCGATCAATTCTGAGGGTAGAGCGGCGCAATTCATCGCGATGAAATCGCCCTCGCGGCGATGCGCGCTGCGCTCGTGAATCGCGCGGGCGACCAGTTCTTTGCCTGCGCCAGATTCCCCACAAATCAAAACGGTGACGTCGGTCGCCGCCACCTTGTTGATCAAATCGTAGACTCGGCGCATCTCGTCGCTCGCGCCGAGCAGACCGCCCATGCCGCGGGAGGCTTCGAGTTCGGCGCGCAGCCGCTCGTTTTCACGCCTCAGCCCCAAAGCTTCGATCGCGTTCTTAACCACCAGCCGCAGTTCATCAACGTCGAAAGGTTTCGCCAGGTAATCGTAGGCGCCGGCCTTAATCGCGGCGATGGCCGTGCGTTCGGATCCGTGCGCGGTGATCATCACGACCGGCGGCGCGTCCTCGGCGGCGGCCAACTCTTGCAGGTAATCGAGTCCGCTCGCGCCCGGCAGGTTGTTATCGAGCAGGATCAGGTCGGGCCGCGACTTCGCGACCGCCTGCCGCGCGGCCTCGACGCTGGCGGCTTCGGTGACGGAATAATTCTTCAGCGCGCGGGCCATTCCATAGCGCGCCGCTTCTTCGTCATCAACGATGAGTATCTTTGGTTCAGCCATCGATCCGCTCCTGGTCAATTCAGACTGACACTATAGCGCTCCAAACTCAGAGTTCAAAGCTCGGTGGATGAAGGCAAAGTTATCTCGAACCTTGTTCCGCGCCCATCCGCAACAGGACTCGCAAGGGTAATCGTCCCGCCGAGTTCGCGCACGCGCCGCGCGACAATCGCCAATCCCAGCCCGGTTCCGCGCGTCTTGGTCGTAAAGAATGGCTCGAAAATTTTATCTTGCATCGAAAGCGGAACGCCTATGCCGTTGTCGGTGACGGCGATGGTCAGACGTCCTTCGCCGTTCGTGGCGCATGCGATATTCACTTCGCCGCCGCTCCCGTCGATCCCATTGAGTTTGATCGCCTGCAACGAGTTGAAGACCAGATTGAGCAGGACTTCTTTGAGCGGGGCGACTTTCTCTCCATCAAGCTCCTCATCGGCCCGCAAATCGGACGAGACGGCGACCGCGCGCCGTTCCGCCTCAGACCGGCTGAGCGCCAACACGCTCTCGATAACCTCGCTCAGACGGGCCGGCGCGCCTGCCACGCTCGACGGGCGCGAAAAACTGAGCAGTTGCGAGACGGCGCCGTTCAAACGATCGACCTCGCCGGTGATCAGGTCGAGGTCGCGGGCGTATTCGCGGCTGACCCGCTCGTCTTCGCGCATCACCTGAGCGATCGACTTAATCGCACTGAGCGGGTTTTTGACTTCATGCGCTACCGTCGCCGCCATCTGACCGAGCTGCGCCAGGCGTTCGCGTTCACCGAGTTCACGCTCGAGCCTCACCTTCTCTTCGAGCAGTTGGCAGTTCTCGATTGCGGCGGCCAGGTGGCCCGCGAGCACGAGTAGCACTTCGCGCTTCTCGGCGGTCAAGCTGTGCGCCGCGTCGCGCGCGACGAGCAACCCGACCACGCGCCCCTCGCGCCATAGCGCGAAAGCCGCGACCGCCGCCAGCCGTTGGAGCAATGGAGTCTCTTCGATTTCAGTCAACTGGCGTTCTTCGGCGATCCGGCAAATTTCCGCCTCTTCGCCGCGGGCGTCGCCGCTCGCGGCGATCGTGATCTCTTTCAATTCCAGCGACTCGCGCAGCCGCCCTTCGGCGAACTGAATGAAATGACGCAACTCGCCGTAACTGGCCGACGCCGCGCCGACCTGCGCCACCAGCTCGCGGTAGAGTTTGACTTCGCGCGTGAACAATCGTCGCAAGTAACGATCGGTCGCGCGGCGCAGAGGTCCGGCCAGCCCGATCACGACCAGGATCAGCAGCGCTTCGATAACATCGGCCCGGACTCCGTATTGGGCGTTGAGCGCCAGACTGAAGCGGCGGACGCCATAGATGTAGACCATCATCACTACCGCCGCCAGGATCGCGTAAACGAAACTCTGCCGGATGACCAGCTCCAGGTAACGGTAGCGATAGATGAAATAGGCGATGATGGTCGCCGGCGCGAGCGAAGAGAGTCTGGCGATCAGGTCGAGGTACCGGCCGACTCCTGGAACGCGCATCGCGCCGAAAACATAAGTGATCAGAAAAAGCGCGCCAATCACAGCCAGCGTCGTCCCGAGGACCTCGAAGAAACGCCGTTCGCGCGCTGCCTCCCACCTGCGCGCCAGTCGCCAGTCAATCGCCGCGCATTCGATGAAGATTAAGACGAACCAGAGAATGAACGGCAGCAATAGCGGCGCAAGCTTATCTATCGGTTCTTGAGAGGGGGGGTCGCTCCAAAGCGCAGGGAGGGCCCAATACAGAGCGACCAACGGCAAGTATCCGGTGATGATCAGGGGTTTGAAAAACTTTCGCGGCGCGTTTTTGTCGACCCATTCCCAGGCTCGAAAATGCGCGTGGATCAGAACCGGAGGCATAAAGGCCAGACCCGTATAGGCGACAATATTGGACGCCTTCAGCCACCACCAGGCTCCCCGTACATCCAGCAATTTGTAAATCGCCGCCGCGAAATTGCCGAGGTGCCACAGACCAGTGCTCAAACCCAAAGCGAGCAACGCTATTTCGGCGCTGCGAATGCCGTAGCGGCGATAAACCATTAAGCAAAGGTAAAGGTGCAACGCCGCGCCTGTCGCGAATCCGACGAGCTGGAGAATTTCAAAAGGCGAGAGTGGCGCCTTCTGCGCCAAAGCGTCCGGAGCGAATAAGAACAGAACTGTTTGAGGAAGGAGCGTCATCATCGGGAAAAACTGGGAGTGGGGAGTGGGCAATGGGGAGAAGAAAATTACTTTTCCATCCCCATTCCCCATTCCCCACTCCCTCTTCGCCCGCTCAGCGGATCTCGGACATCGCAGCGATATAGCAACCGCGCGCCGTGGCTGTCAGCGGGTCGCTCGCCATCCGCACGTCGGAAATCTGCACGGGGAATCCGTTCGCTCTGACGGCGGCTTCGAACTTCTGCAGGAAGCCGCGCGGCTTGGCCGTGCCGCCTGAGAGGACGATCGGCATCGGCCGCTCGATTCTCGGCAATTGGCGCGAGGCTTCAAACTCTTCGCGCAGTCTGTGGACTATCGAATTGATCACTTCCTCGTAATAGATGTACAAGGCGCTCGTGATCCTGTCTTTAGGTTGCCGCGAGAGGTCGAGCGACTCTTCCTTGAGCAACCGCACGCGCGTGATAGGTTCGTCAACAACCGTGGAGACGTTCGAATCGATGTAATCGCCGCCCACCGGCAGACTGAAAGTGAGCATCGGTACCGAGAGGAAGGAGACGCAGATGTTGCACATTCCGCCGCCGCAACTGATTCCGACGCCGGTGAAATTCTCGTTCTGCAACTCGGCGAAGACGACGGCGAGTCCCTCGTTGAGCGCTTTCGCCTCGTACCCGAGCGATTGCATGAAATTCTTGATCACGGCTTCGTGATAGACGAGATTGGCGTCGGCGCCTTCGCCCTTGCCGGGCACGCTGAAGCAGAGCAGTTCGTTCTTGCGGCCGCGCGGGACCACCGATTCGATGATCGCCTGAATGATCTGCTGCCCCATCGGCTCCTGCGGGTTTATCACGCCGCGCTGCATCGGGCGGCGAGGTTCTGCGCTGAAGAAGCTGGCGAACCGTTCGGAGTCGTTGCCGAAAACATAGAGGTCTTTCCCGTTGCGGTTATAGACCATCTTGTTCTGCTGCAGAATGGCCTCGGTCATTCTCGAGTAGGGAACCGCCACAAATGAGTTGAGCTGCGTTTGCGCTTTGTGGCCGTTATTACCGCCGGCCACCACGATGCGGCTCGTGCCGACGTCCAGGCCGACCGCGCCTATGTCCTCAACCTCCGGAACTGTTTCACTTGTCGTTGACATTTTGTCTCCCATTATTCCTCCAGTCTACGGCGGTTTTCATACGGATGGATGACCGCAACCGTCACACGGAAATCACTCTCCCTCATTACCCTGCGGCGTATTGCGGCGCACTGCGGCGCCCTGACAGTCCTCATACATTTGAAAACCGGTATAAATTCGACATTCTTGTTTAAGAGCGTCGGGGCGGGCGGCGGGCAGCGTCAGCCATAACTATGTTCAGTTAAGGGCTTTCCAGGCGGCGCTTGCCGACTGACTGGCGTCGGATTCCGTCGATTCGTCGGCGACGGAGGATTTTTTAGCGAGTCGCGCATTCGCATCACCAGGCTCGGGGTGTAGCCCGAGGACTTTATTGCGCTGCGAAACGTAAAGATCTCGCAGCTTGCGCCGCAGATTGTCTGGGGCGAGGCCCGCTTGTTCGGCCCGCTTCTTGAACTCTATCTCCGCCGTCGACGCCCCTTCCCAGAGTTTGCCGATTTTCGCCATCACGTCTTCGTCATAGGTGAAGCCGTAATCGGTCATATTGGGCGGCTGAATCCTATACTTGTCCGACAGCCCCATCGCCTCGAAAGGGAAATAGCGAACCCAGTCGTGGTGTCGGGCGATCAACATCTTATCGGGGTCGACCGCGACCAGGCCGTGCGTCGTGCAGTTGGCGTCATCAATGCCGTATTTAGTGCGGAGCACATCAGTCAACAGGCGCCCGGAACGGATCTGAGACGGGGTCAATATCTCGTTGAGCGACGACGCCCCCTCGAACTTCGACTCGAAGCAGACGCCGAGGAAGCTCTCGTTCAATAAAACATAGGTGTTTTTATCGTCCGCCCAGAGCGATTCGCCGGCATGGTAGGCCGTCTGGTTGTCGCGGACGATGCGGTAGATATCGCCGATGCGATTAATCATGTAATTATATTTCTTATGCTTTTGAACAAATTCGAGCAGCGCGCGCGACCCTTGCTGAATCGCCTTGTTGTTCTCCTGGTTGAAATCGAACATGGAGCTCTCAGGAGTGTGATATACGATACCGATTATCTTATTGCTGACTTGATCGCCGTTAGTCTCCTCTCCGCGCGGGATAGTGTAATAAGAGCGAGGATGATTATCGGTTTCGTATTTCGTCGAAATGTTGCATCCGTTACTCCATTTTTCAACCCCGTCCTCAGTTTCAGCGAGCCAGATCTTTTCCGGACCGAAAAAGATGTCGTTTTTCGGGTTTGGTGTCGGGAAAGGGGCCGTGCTAGGGCCCTGCGGGTTGTATTTATTCGCCAGATAATTATTGACGCCGTGCGCCGCCCGGACGCCGAACGAATAGAGGACCAAAAGCGTTAAAACGGCGCCGAACGACACGGCGCCGTAGAACGCGTGGCGCGTCTGATGAATGAGGAAGGATAGTCGCGCGGAGAATGGGGCTTGAATACGATGCGGCAGGTGGCGGCGATCCTTTGGCAAGGACGAGCGCATGGCGCGCATCTCTTCGAGGATCGCGCTGTAGCAGCGCGCTTCGAGAACCCGGTCGTAAAGGCGAGTCCGTTCGATGAAGCGGAATCGGCCGAAGCGTCGCTGCAATCGATCCTGCCGATCAGCCTGTTTGGTGAGCGTGTTATTCAGAAAGCGGAGGCGCTCTTCGGGGCGGTCGAAAAACAGTGAATAGCGTTCGACGATCCTCGAATAGATTTGCGACATGTCGACTTCTTTTCTACTAGCCATGGCCAAATCGTTATTTACCCGGACGCCACTTCCATTGCCGCCATCCATGCGGCCATCAGGGCGACCATTATGTGACGAATGGGCTTGGATGCCGATGATTTCAGTCTTCAACTTCGACTCTTCAACTATCTGGTCGTGATGATAAAATCAGAAACGAGGTTCCTGCCTCTGAGCCGATTTCCATAATTCACGGCCGCTTCCCGCGAAGCGAACCCTTCGGCGTGCTGCACACGGTACCAGACGCCCCTGCCGGGGATCTCTGCTCTGACGACGCGAAACTCGCCGTTGGTCGCGGCGTTCAGACTGGCGGCCTTTGCGT
Organism: Blastocatellia bacterium; assembly: GCA_035714085.1. Taxonomy (GTDB): domain Bacteria; phylum Acidobacteriota; class Blastocatellia; order RBC074; family RBC074; genus JAJVID01. The sequence continues at coordinate 2,642 of DASTMP010000445.1, read as the reverse complement.
CAGCCTCTCCCTGATCTTTAAACGAACCGACCTGAATTGTTGTACCGCCTCTGCTCGAGTTAACGGGGCGCGGAGGTGGGTTCTTCTGAGTGGTCGAAAGTTCGTTCGGTTTGACAATTCCGGTTTTTCGCAACGGCGGCGGGGACACCGTTTTTTCACTCTCGCTGGTAGTCTGCGGAGGTGGTTCCGGCGATGTCGATTCGCCGCCCGGTTTATTCTTTTCTTCTACAGAGCCGGATGTGACCTGGGGCTCGGCCGGCGTGACAGTCGACGAGCCGGAATCACCGGCGTTCGCCACCTCCGCGGGTTGGGCCGGGGTTCGTTCATGACCCGCCCTACGCTTGGCGATGTAGTCTCCGAGAAAATAGTATGCCCAAAAACACACGACCCCGAATAATCCGATGATCAGCCCGAGGCGTAGAAATAATCCGCCGCGGCCGCTTCTCGCCTCTTCTTCCTCTTCCTCTGGGCCTTCAGGCAAAACAGGCCAGCCCACGAATTCCTGTTCGGCCGGCTCGATGTATTCCTGGGGGTCGCGCTGGCGCGCGCCGGGAGCCCCATAGGCGTCAAGCGGAGTAGAGGGCTTGTCATATGCGGCGTAATCGTAAGGAGAAGGCTGATCCTGGTTCTGCCCCGATGTAAAAACATCTTCAAATATTGGCGCTGGCGGGGTTTCATCCACTGCCTGATAGCCCGACTGCGACTGGATCGGAACATCCAACACATCGTCGAAATCATCCCCGATGCGGGTGGCGTATACATCATTCTGATTGAATCGTTGACTCCCCAACGACTGACCGCCACCCGATAAACCGCCACTGGTAAATGGCAGCCGCGCCGTTTGCCGTTTGCCGTTGCTGTCGAATCCTTGATCCATTCTGACTTCAATGATTGTCGCGCAACGGGCGCAAACGACGCGTGAGGAGTCGGCCTGGTTCTCGAACTGACACTTCGGACAAGTAACTTTCATATAACCCATTTCTACTTTCTGTGGCCAAATAGGTCACAAATTGCAATCGCCTGAAACCCAACGTTCATCAAGATAATCATTCATCAGTCGTCGTGATGAAGCTTGGGGGGCGCTGTGGTGATTGAAGAACTCTGGTGGATCTGGCAGGTTTACTTTTAAAGACGCTGGTTTTTTTCATACGGGGTCACCGCGTCCGATTCAAAATGATGGAGAGCCTATCTCAAACCCTAACTTTGCCTCTTCCCTCGACTTTCCCAGATCTCGCCTCGATCCGCGGATCTGTGATTGGAATTCGACGTTCAATTTTCAGTTCGATCTGAGCGTGTTGGTCTGTCCCGAAATTATATGAAGCCGGCTCGCCGCCCACTTACCATCGGCGAATTGTAGCGCGATAGATATGCCTAGGCAAGGATAAATAGGCGTAAATTAATGGCCTGAGTTCGACCATTATGAAGTGTCGGTATCTGCGCAAAAATCCTTGCGGCTGAGTATGATCAGTCTGAGGCGCTGAATTCTCCGAGCGCGCTATTGGCGCACAGCGATTATCAGGTTCGGCCCGCAACGCTCGATCTGATCAATTAAGCGGCGGCGCATTCCTGAACGTTGCGCGTGCGCTGGCGCCGTTTGAATAAACAGAACCCTTTGAATATCAGGGCTTCCAATGGAATCTTGACGACGAGATCCTGGAAACGCCGATTGATCCATAATTAATATGCCCCGTCAGGCTCGCCACCATGGCGATCAATTCGTCGGGGGCGATCGGTTTGGCGATGTGCATCTGGAAGCCGGCGGCCAGAATTCGCACCCGATCTTCCGCTCTAGCGTAGGCGGTGACCGCAACAGCGGGGATTTTGCCGCCACGTTCAGGTTCGCGTGAGCGGATCTCACGGATCAAGTCATATCCGTCCCGATCCGGCATCGCGATATCCGAGATCAGGGCGTCGGGCCTGAAACGCTCCAATGCGTCCAGCGCCTCGTCCACCGAAGTGGCGGTGATCACTTCGGCCCCGGACTCGCTAAAAATGAATTTGAGCATATCGAGGGTGTCCAGATTGTCTTCCACCACGAGCACGCGCACGCCGTCCAGCCTGTGACCGTTTTCCAAAATCTGTTGCTCTTCCGCCGCCGCCGGCGCCGCCGCTTCATCGCGCGGGGCTGATCGAGGCGCCAGTCTCGACGCCGAAATCAGCGGGAGTCTGATCTTGAATGTCGCCCCTTGACCTTTGCCGGGGCTTGAGGCGGAGACGCCGCCTCCGTGCGTCTCGACGACGTGTCGCACGATGGCCAGGCCGATGCCCAGACCGCCATACTCGCGCGTGGAGGACGCGTCGGCCTGTCGAAACCGATCGAAGACGTGGGGCAGGAATCTGGGATCGATGCCTATGCCGCTATCTTGGACCGTGACCTCGATCTGGCTCTCGGCGCGTCCCAGGCGGGCTTCGATCCGCCCTCCTTTCCCCGTGAACTTGACGGCGTTCGAGAGCAGGTTCCAGATGGCCTGCTGCAAACGGTTGGCGTCACCGAGGACCATGCCGTCCGGGGCTTCAACCGCCTCGTTCAGGACGATCCCTTTCGCTTCGGCGCTGGGCCGGATGACGTCGACGGCGGCATGAAAGATATGTTCGATCTCGACAGGCTGGGCGTCGAGCTTGAGGCGGCCGGTGATGATCCG
>DASTMP010000444.1:0-14167 GCA_035714085.1 Blastocatellia bacterium | reverse complement strand
TTCGATTCCGCTGACATTCAATCGTGACTATTGCTCGCTTCACTCCTGTTTGTTCTCGCGCAGCTTCTTCAACATCTCGATCCCGTTCTTGTTGCTGGGGGCCAACTCGACCGAGCGTTCGTAGTTTTTGATCGCCAACTCCCTGTCGCCGTTGATCATAAAAGCCTCGCCAAGGCTGTCATAAGCGTTTGCCGACTGCGGATAATCGGCGACATTCAGCTTGAAGACCTCGATGGCGTCTTTGACCCGTTTCGCGCTTAACAGGTCATAGCCAATTCTGTTCATCTGATCTTCGTTAACCACTTCGCCCGTGGCGCGGCCTTGCCGCCATTGTCGATATTCACTGAGCGCGGCATCGGCGCCTTTGGCGAGGATGTTTTTGATCAACACTTTGCCGGGCGATTTGTATGATTCATATTTCAGCCACGCGAGCGCGGGCTGCTCCCCGCCGACGGCCAGGTCAACAATCTCGCGTGCGATTGACAATCCCGTGACGCTGTTGGCGAAGATTACGACCCCTAGCTTCTGCCGCTCGAAGGCGACTATGTAAGCTTTACAATCTCCATTGTCTCCCCAGTGCCAGAATGACACACCGTCGCCAGTAGTTTGCAGTCCCCAGCCCAGTCCCCAGGAGATAGTCGGCGAAAGTTTCTCAGGCGAGCGGGCGGTGTTATTGGTTCCGCTCTCGCTGACTTTGATCTGAGGCGTCAACATTTGTTTCAGGGTCTCTTTCTTCAGCCCCTCGCCCTTCAAGATCGCCGAGACGAAACGCCCGAAATCCTGCGCCGTCGTGTTCAGGCTCGCCGCGGCGTTCGGCTGCGACGGTTTGTTCCGCCCGGTCACCTCGCCCACCGAGTTATGGCGGAACGTCTTCAACGTCTCGTAACTCTCCTGCCAGACGTAACTGCTGCTGCTCATCCCCAGAGGGTCAAAGACCATCCTTTTCATAAAGTCGTTGAATTTCTCTCCGGTGACGCGCTCGATGACTTTCGAGAGGTAGACGAATCCTTCGCCCGAATAGCTGAACCTGTCGCCCGGAGTGAAATGAATCTTCAGCGCGCCGCCTTGAGGCCGCCAGTTCGGGAAGCCCGTCGTGTGGCTCAAGACGCGACGCGCGGTGATCTGCCCCAGGCGAGGGTCTTCGCCGATATCGTAATTCCCCGGCAGGTATTGGTTGAGCGGCTTGTCCAGATCGAATTTGCCCGCGTCCACCAGCTTCAGCACGGCATAAGCGAAGACAGGCTTGCTCAAGCTCGCGGCTTCAAAGACCGTTTCATCGGTAACAGGGTCATTCGTCTTTGTATTCTTCACGCCGAAGCCGTGGCGCCAGACCAGCTCGCCGTCGCGCAAAAGCCCAATCGAAAGACCTGGGACGTCGCCCTCTTTCATCAACTGCGGGATGCTCTGCTCAAGCTTGGCAATCACCTGCTCTTTCGGCGCCTTCGTCTGCAAAGTATTAAAAGACGATTTCGCAGCCGCTTTTTCCTGTCCAAAAGCGCCATCGCCATGGATCGCGATCGCTGACAAACAGACGGATAGAACAACGGCCAGGCGCAATTTCACTGTAGAACTCATCGCTGCCTCCAAAACTTGAATTGATTCACTCGGAGCGAAGAGCGACCATCGGGTCTACATTTTGTTCACTTCTTCATTGCCGATGGCCTTGCGCTCTCGATCATTTTTTGCCGCTCCGACTTGTCATAATATCTGCCGCCTACGATGACGGCGAAAATCTTCCTTGTATTGCTGATTTGCTCGAGTGGGTTCGCTTCGAGCAGTATGAGATCGGCGATCTTTTCCTCCTCGACGGCGCCGAGTGAGGCCCCCATCCCGAAAAATTCCGCCGGAGTGCGATCGGTCGCCGGAGATCACCACCTTCATATGAGGCTTCACCGCCCCCCCAATCACGTCAATGACCGCCACGTCCTTGATGACGAGAACACGCGCTGGCGCCTGCCAGCCGCGACATGCTCTGCAGCATCAAGTAACGCCATCAATGTAAAGCCGAGCCGCTTCAACAACATTTGTGAGCCGTAGCGCAGGTCTTGGAAGAACGTTCGCATAATTTTCTCCATTGGGACGAAGAGGTCCGCAGCGGTCACAATTTTCAAGATCTGCGCATTACCTTCGCAGTCGCCTCTTCGTTTGATGGCATCCAGAAATAGAGAAAGGCCACCGGCAGCGCGCCGACGCCGAGGACGACCGCCATCAACACCGCGACAGTCAGCGCATAGCGTTTGATCCGCGCGCGTGACCGGTTGACTGGAATTGGCAAGGGTCTGTCCATCGCTGATACTCAAAAAATCAACCACGAAGAAACGAAGGAAACGAAGAAAGATCAGAAATAACCTTCGTGCTCTTCGTTTCTTCGTGGTCGATTTTCATTGTTTCTCCCGTACCACACTTTCATTCTTTATTCACACCTGAGCGCGACGATCGGATCCACCTTCGTCGCGCGGCGCGCGGGCAAGTAGCAGGCCAGCATCGCCACAAACGTCAGCAACGCCGCCAAGCCGGCGAATGTGAGGGGATCGGTCGCGCTCACTTCAAAGAGAAGACTCTGCATCAACCGCGTCAACGCAAGCGCGCCGGCCAGACCGATGCCAGCGCCGATCAGAGCCAGCGTTAGTCCCTGCGCGACAACCAGCTTCAACACGTCATGTCGCTGCGCGCCGAGCGCCACCCGAATGCCGATCTCACGCGTGCGCTCTGAGACCGAATAGGCCATCACGCCATAAACGCCTACTGAAGCCAGCGCAACCGCCACGGCGGCGAATACGCCGAACAGGATCGCGTAGAGACGCGGCTGCCACACCGAGCGGGAGATGACTTCGGTCATTGGTCGAACGTCGATCACCGGCTGATCATGGTCCACGGCCTTCACCTGCCCTCGTATCGCCGGCCCCAGATTTTCGGGATTAGCTACGCGAACGGCGAGCGCCATACCGTTAATCGCAATCTGCGCGTACGGCAAATAGACGGTTTTTCTCTGCGTCAGATTCAGGCTTTCATTCTTGACTGCCCCGACGACGCCCACAATCGTATGCCATGGCTCATTGTTCTCGGGCGGGCCGAACCTGACACGTTTCCCGATCGGGCTTTGGTTCGGCCAATATTCTCGCGCCAGCCGATCGTCAATGATCGTGACCTTCATCGAATCGCGCGCATCGGCGTCAGTAAAATCACGCCCGGTCAGGATCGGAATGCCCGCCGCGTGAAAGTAGTTCGGGGTGATTACGCAATGGTTGATCACCGGCGTCTGCCCCGACTGAAGAACCGGAAAGTCTTCGACCGTCATTCTTCGCCCCCAGCCCCCACCAGCCAACGGCAGCCTCGACACAGCGCCGGCAGCCTGTACGCCGGGCAAAGCGCTGACACGTTCGAGCAAATCTTTGAAGAATGCCTGGAGCTTCTCAGGCGTGTTGTATTTCGCCTCCGGCAGTTCCACGCGCGCCGTCAAGAGGTTATTCGGATTCAACCCGGGATTGGTGTGTTGCAGCCGCATAAAGCTACTCATCATCAATCCCGCGCCGATCAGGAGGATGAGTGAGAGCGCCATCTCAGCGACCACCAGCGAACGCAGCGTCCGATGACGTCCCGCGCCAGATGCGCTGCGGGCGCCTTCTTTGAGCGCTTCGTTCAGATCAACCTTTGAAGCCTGCAGCGCCGGCGCCGCGCCGAAGATCAATCCGGTCAGCAGCGTCACGCCGGCGGTGAAGCCGAGCACGCGACCGTCCAGGTTGAACTTCATCCAGAAAGGAAAATCGATCGGGATCGCCGCCAGCAACAGATCCAGGCCCCATAACGCCAGCCCCCATCCCAGGGCGCCGCCCATAAATCCCAGCAACATGCTTTCCGTCAGCAATTGCCGAAAGACGCGCCAGCGGCCCGCGCCGAGCGCCGTTCTAATCGCGACCTCTTTGGACCTCACCGAAGCTCGCGATAGCAACAGGTTGGCCACGTTGACGCAGGCGATCAGCAACACCAATCCGACCACGCCCATCAAGATCCATAACGCCCTGCGGTAATCACTGCTGACCAACCCTTCGCGAAGTGGGATGAGAATGACGCCCATCCCTTTATTCGTGACCGGATTCTGCTCCTCGATGTGGCGGGCAACCGCGGTGATATCCGATTGCGCCTGATCGAGTGTCACGCCGGGTTTCAACCGCGCGATCGCGTCCCAGCCGTGATCAGTTCGAGCCCAATGCCCCGTATCGATCGCCAGCGGCGCCCAAAGCTCGGCGACCTCCGGGAATTTGAAATCGGGCGGCATCACGCCGATCACCGTGCGCGAGCGATTGTTGAGTGTGATCTTCTGGCCGATGACTTCCGGGTTTGCGCCAAATCGGCGCTCCCACAATCCGTGCCCGAGGATCACCACCAGATCGCTCCCCGGGCGATCTTCCTCGGCAGTAAAGGTCCTGCCCAGAATCGGCGCTACGCCCAGAATCTCGAAAGTGTTGTAAGAAATGCTCGCGCCGGAAAGCCGTTCAGGCTCGCCGCTCCCGGTCAATGAATAACCACCGTCGTCGAAAGCCGCGACGCCCGTAAAGACCCTATTCTGTTCCCGCCAATCCAGGAAGTTGAGTGGTGAAACTCCCATCGGCGCGTTCCCACGCTTCCCCGCGATCTCGTCGAGCAATACCAGCCGCTCTGAATCCCGATACGGCAACGGGCGAAGCAAAACTCCGTTGACGAAGCTGAAGATCGTGCTGGTCGCGCCGATTCCCAGGCTAAGCGTGATGACCGCGGTCAAAGTGAAGCCTGGCTTCTTAAGCAACATTCGCAAACCGTAGCGCGCGTCCTGCCAGAGTGTTTTCATCGCGACTTCCCCCAGGGAGTCGTACGACGCCGCGCGCCTAAGTAAGCGACAGTCTCATCAGTCTGCCGCTAACTTAGGCGCGCGGCGCCGTACGAGCCAGTTTGAGATGGTACGATCAGAGACTTATCCACGATTTCAGATAACCAAACAGCGTGCCAGGACGTGGGCCGGGACGTGGGATGGCTAAATTACTGACACTGTTGGAGTGATTCAGCGGCGTGGCGCCGATGAGTGTGCGCTCCTGGGATTGGCCAATCCCAAAAGCGGGCGCTGGCCCGGAGCGCAAAACCGGCTATAATTGCCTCTACGCCATTGGCATCTATACAAGTCGAAATCCCCCGTGTGGCTACAATAACGTACGGTTGTATCGTCTGCCCCAATCTAGCCAACAACCTGTGAAAGTTATCGAGATGAATTCAATCGTTTGGAGTTCCGCCTTTAGGCGGTTGAGCTCTGACAGCCTAAAGGCGGAACTCCAAACGGCGGGACTCAAAGCGATCTCATCAACATGAAAACGGGGGCGCAAAGCCGCCCGATCGCTGGGAAGGATCATTATGTTTCTTGGAATTGATTTTGGAACAACACGCACCGTGGTCGCCGCGGTAGATCGCGGTAACTACCCCGTCGTCAGTTTTCATCCTGAAGACGGCGACACGCTCGAATGGTATCCGTCGGTGGCCGCCGCGCGCGGCGATGAGATGGTCTTCGGCTTCGACGCGGCGCAAAAACATGGCGTGGAAGGCTGGAGCGCGCTGCGTTCGTTCAAACGCCGCCTCGGGACGATCGGTCCTGATGAGCGCATCGAAATCGGCGATCACAGGCTGACGGCGTTGGAACTGCTGACCGGCTTCCTCTCAGCGCTGCGGCGCGATCTGCTCACTCGCTCCAACCTGCGCGTCAAGCGCAACGATAAGTTGCAGGCGGCGATCTCCGTCCCGGCCAACTCGAACAGCAATCAGCGATTCATCACACTTGAGGCGTTTCGCCGCGCGGGCTTCGAGGCCCCTCTGATGATGAACGAGCCATCGGCGGCGGGCATCGAGTACGCGCACCACCTGGCGAGCGTCGGCGGCTCGTCGAAGCGAGAGACGCTGGTCGTCTATGACCTCGGCGGCGGCACGTTCGATTCCGCGGTCATCAACCTCGTCGATCGCGACCACGAGGCGCTCGCCAGCGATGGCATCGCCAAACTCGGCGGCGACAATTTCGACATCGTCCTGCTCGACCTGGCGCTCAAGGAGGCCGACATTCACGAGGTCTCCGACGCCGCGCTCGTCAAGTTGCTCGAAGAGTGCCGCCACAAGAAAGAGGGCCTTCATCCGAATACGCGACGCATCACCATCGACCTCGGATTGGGGATCGAAGGCGCGGGCGAAGTCGCTGTCCCAGTCAGCGATTTTTACGAAGAGTGCAGGCCCATGATCGAAAGCACCATCGAGGCGATGGAACATGTGATGGAAAAATCGGCGCGCGAGGCCGGATTCGATCTGCACGAATCGGCGGCGGTCTATCTGGTCGGCGGGTCGAGTGACCTGCCGCTGGTGGCGCGCTTGCTGCGCGAGAAGTACGGCAAACAGGTACGGCGCTCGCCTTATCCGCACGCGGCGACGGCCATCGGGTTGGCGATCGCGTCTGACACTGAAGCCGGCTACAAGCTGCGCGAGCGGTTCACCCGCCATTTCGGCGTCTGGCGCGAGCGCGACGGCGGTCGCCAGATCGCCTTCGACCCGCTCTTCGAGAAGAACACGGCGCTGCCGACGAAAGGAGAGCAGCCTCTCGTGCGAGTGCGGCGATACGCGCCGATACACAACATCGGCCATTTCCGCTATCTGGAATGCAGCCGCGTTGATCAGTCTGGCCAGCCGCATGGCGACCTCGCGCCTTGGGATGAAATCCTCTTCCCCTTCGATCCGGCGCTGCGAGGCCCCGATGATTTGCCCTCAGAAAATTTGAAGGCTGCGTCAGTCTCACGCGCGAGCAATCACAACCACGTCATCGAAGAGGTCTATTCGTGCGACCACAACGGCGTCATCGAGGTCGAGATCAAGGACGCGTCCGACGACTTCAGCCGCCGCTACACCTTGCGCAGGAAGTAAGTGAGCAGGTAAATATTCTGATGTGTAATCGCTTTCCATTTGTCATTTGGCGTTTGATATTTGGCATTTGTCATTGTCAGAGGCCGATCAGTTAACGTCTGATGAACATTGGGTGATTTCCGGTCAATGCCAAATGACAAATATCAAACGCCAAATGACAAATGAAATTTCCCGCAAGACTGCCGCCTCACTGATTGATTAATTTAGAGGGTCTTCAGGCCAGGCGTGGCGCGGGTAACGGCGGCTCAACTCTTTGCGAACCTGCGGATAGACGCGCTGCCAGAAGCCAGCCAGATCTGTCGTGACCTGTACCGGGCGGTGGTTGGGCGCGAGCAGATGAATAACCAACGGCGCCCGCCCGCCGGCTATCACCGGCCCCGCCTCCATTCCGAAAAAATCCTGCAGACGCGATTCGATCCAGGGCGGTTTGCCGGTTTCATAATTGACGCGCACGCGGCGGCGGCCGGCGATCGCCACGAATTCCGGCGCCATCTTGTCCAGCAATCGCCGCTGCTCGGCGCTCAAACGCTGACGCAGCGCCTCGATCAAGGCGCCTCCCCTGGCCGCCGCGCGCAATTCGGCGAAGCTCTTCAATCCCTCGCACAACGCGACCAGAGACTCACAAACGTCGTCGTCATTCAGCGCGGGCGTCGAAGATTCAGGAAAGGTCTTCGCCACGAATTCGACCCGCGCGAGGAAACCGGACACCGTCTCAGGCTCGACGAATCGCTGCAACCCGGCGGCGAGCGCGGCTTCTGCCAGGACGCGCGCCGCCTCCTCTCCACCTTTTATGGCGGCCGCGCCTCCTGCCTTGGAGGAGCGGCTTTCGCTGATCGCCAGTTGGTCGTACATCATCCGCTCGACCACCTCCACGCGCTCCGACTGCGCGTTCCATTTCGCCTCGGTCGTTTCGCTCAACCTATCGGCGAAGAGATCGATTAACCATTCCGGCTCGATCCGGCTGGCGATACGAACGACGCGCGTTCTGGCTTGAGTAGCGTCTCGCCGCTCCTCGGCGTCAATCGCAACCATGAACTCCGACCGCCCGACGACGCTCGACGGCGAAAGTTGGGCCGCGCCGCCGCCGGACAACAGCAATTCCCTGTTGTCCGATTTCAACGAGCGGCGCTTTGCGACCCGGTCCGGGTAACCGGCGAGGATTGAAATCAGCAGCGCGTCGTCTCCTTGTTTTTCGCCCCTTCGGTCCCTCGCCACCTCGCTCAGCCGCTCTCCTCCGCGCCCGCGCGTTCCCACGAGTTGTCGCTTCACGCGATTGACGGCCATCACCGCGCCCAGGTCGAGTTTCATCTCGCGCAAACGTGACTGGGCGAAGTTAAACGCCGACGCCTCTTCGAACAGATCCAGCCGAAGAAGCAGATCGCTCGGCCCCTCTTGCGCGGCATTTCGCTCGCGCTCATTTTTGAAAAGATTCGAAGCGACGATGTCGCGCTCGCCGATCAGCGCCGCGACGACGCAAGCCTTTTCGCTCACGCCGCGCGACTCGGCCTCGACCAGCATGCGCGATTGGCGCGGGTGCAACGGGAACCGCAGCATCTTCCTGCCGACCTCCGTCACCGCGCCTGCCGCGTCGATCGCGCCGAGTTTCAAGAGCAGGCTCTCGGCGGCTTCAATCGCAGATTGCGGAGGGGCTTCGAACCAATCGAATCTGTTTAAATCGGCGATGCCGGCGGCATGTAATTCCAGCGCGGTCTCGGCCAGATCGGCGCGGTGGACTTCGGCGACGTCGTGATCGGGCCGGGCGTTGAAATCCTGCGCGGTGTATAGTCGCAGACACCTGCCGGGCCGCGTCCGCCCGGCGCGTCCGGCGCGTTGCGTCGCCGAAGCCTTGCTGATGCGCGCGACGTTCAACGTCGGCAACCCCGACCATGGCGAATGTCCCGCCACGCGCGCCAGCCCCGAATCGATCACAGCGACGACTCCGTCGATCGTGACGGAGCTTTCGGCGACGTTGGTCGAAAGGATCACTTTGCGCTTTGCGGCCGGTTTGACCGCGCGGTCCTGCTCTTCGGCCGAAAGATCTCCGTGCAGCGGCGTGATGATCAAATCGTGTCTGTCGGCGATCGCCGCGCAAGCCGCTTGCGCGCGACGAATCTCAGCCGCTCCCGGCAGAAAGACTAATACGTCGCCGTCAATATTTTCCGTCGCGAGCCGGTTGACAGCCGCCGCGACCTGCTCGGCCAGCGGACGATCATCGGGCCTTGGGGGCCGCGCCAGATGCTCGATATCGACGTCGAACCGCTTCCCTTCGGAGCGCAACGCCGGCGCGTCGTTGAGAAATCTGGCGACCGGCCCGGAGTCGAGCGTCGCCGACATCACAATTAGCTTCAAATCCGGCCTCGCGCCCCTCTGCAACCTTCTGAGAAGAGCCAGCGCGAGATCGGCCTGCAAGTGTCGTTCATGGAATTCATCCAGCACGACGACGCCGACGTTTTTCAGCGTAGGATCGGAGAGCAATCGCCGCGTCAGCATGCCTTCGGTCAGAAAGCGTAATCGGGTCTTCGCGCTCGCCACCTCTTCGAATCGCACCTGATAGCCGACGGTCTCGCCGAGTCTCTCCCCGCGCTCTTCGGATACGTGACGCGCGGCCATTCGCGCGGCCAGACGCCTCGGTTCCAGCGCTAACACTTCTCCGGCGCCGGCAATGCCCGCGTCGAGCAACGCGGGCGGAACGCGCGTGGTTTTGCCCGCGCCCGGCGGCGCTTCCAGAACGATGTTCGGCGTTTGGCTTAGTCGCCCGATGATTTCGGGAAGGAGCGGATCAATGGGAAGAGGTTGATTCAGTGGCGGTCGCACGGTTATTGATCGAGCTTGAACGTGATCGCGACTTCACTCCAAACATTTACAGGTTTGTTCGAATTCGAAAAAGTGGCCGGTTTGAATTTTAGCTCCTTTGCGATCTCAATCGCCTTATCTGTAAGTCCGTCAGGTAATCCTTCGATAACTTCGATCTGCCCGATTTTGCCGTTCGAGCGGAAGATCACCATCAGCCTCACGTCGCCTTCGACTCTATTCTTTCGAGCCGCATCGGTATATTCGGGCTTCTGCATATTAATCAACTCCGGCTTGCCCACGCCTTCGGCGCCCGCCTGCCAGTAGTCCGGAGGACGGTCAATGTTGAAACTGAATTCCAGAGAGCCTCTCACGGCGACCGGTTCGCCGTTTCTGTAAGCCGGTTCGAATTTGATATTTTTCGCGGCGGCGATAGCCTGTTCGTTCAGGCCGAATGGAAGTCCTTTTATCACCTTGATGTCGCGCATGGCGCCGTCTTCTCCGAAAACTACGCGGAGCGAGATGATTCCTCCAATTCCCGCTTTACGCGCGGCATCGGTGTACCTGGCCTTTTCTCTGGATAAAATCTTCGGTCTCAACGAAGCTGTCATCGGCTCGATGCTCCGGCCGCCGCCCAGCCCAATGCCCTGAACAGGTCGGCTGCCGGTTCCCACGCCCAGCCCCACGCCCTGAACAGGTCGGCTGCCGGTTCTCAATCGGGCGGGTTCCTGCGGCGCGTCTTGTTGCGATGCGCTTTGCTTTGTTGTTCCGTGCGGCGTCGCCTGGTAATGCTCGCGCAGCAAATCCTCGCCGAAATCGCCGTTGAAATCGCGCCAGACCGAGTGGATGTGATTGGCGTTGTTCTGCGTGTCGTCGTATTCGACCAGGAAGGTCGGGCCCTGGATGCGGTAGTAATGCGGATCGCCTTTGTTCATGCCGCCCGCCCACGCGAAATAGATCTTGTCGAAGCCGGCGTCGCGCAGTTTCTTCGACCTTTCATCGGCTATGTCTTGCGGCATTCGCGACAGATATTCATCGATCAGTTTTTCGAGCATCGCCTTCTGCTGCTTATTCAACTGGCCGGCCGCGACGCCGTCGGGTTTGAGCGGATCGACTTTTCGTTTGTTCATCGTGATGATATCGCCCGGCGCGGTTTTGTCGAAGATGGCGACGGCGCGCTGTTTTTCATCGAGCGCGGTAACCAATTCGCGTCCCTTGTCCTCTTCAGCCGCCAAGGCCCTCAAGCCTTTCCGCTCGCCTTCGCGGACTTCGGCCGGATTCGCGCCGAAAAAGAGCGGTGTGTTTGAAAGCGTCTCACCCTTGACGACGGTGAAATTGAGCGAAATGTGATGACCTTCCACGCGCCACCCCCATGGGGCATTGGCCGAGGGAGTCCCGAAGATCGAAAAGTAGTAAAGCTGGGGGTCGCGCGGGAAGCGACGGCTCGGGCCTTCCATTTGGGCCAGAACAGGCTCAAGGCTCATGATCGTCGTGGCTTTTTGATAGCCGGCCGCGCCCAACCCCGATTTCATAAACTCCATCGCCAGCCCGCGCTGCTTTTCATCGAGATCCTTGAGCGGAAGTCCCTTGCGGTCGCGCGGGATGAAATGCCAGTCGAACCGCTGCTCGTCGCCGAACTCGAAACTCGCCTTCGCTTTTTGTTCGGGCGTGAGCGAGGCGAGGAATTTATTTGCGGCATCGGCCATTGCGGCGGCTGAACGCATCCGCGCCACTCCGTCGATGACCGACCAGGTTACGAGCGATAATGCGATGACACAAGACGACAGCAATAAGGCTAGCTTCAAGGGCTTCATCTTCAACCTCCGGGTTTAATTCGAGATTCAGGATTTGAGATTCGAGACGCGCCAAATCTATGACGGGCTGAAGATCAAGTCAATCTTGCCAAGCGAATTCATCTCACTTATCGTTTCCGCCGGCCTTTTTTATTGTCTGGGGAGTCGTTTTCGACAGTGTGTGACTCCTTGAAACAATGAAGACAGACAGGGTTTTCAGGATTGTTCATGATTGATCTCAATTCACAAGGTCCCGAACAATCCAGTAAATCCTGTCTATTCCCAGGAGAAAAATATGCGCCCGAAGAACATCTTCTTTATGCTATTACTATCACTCGTCTGTTTTGGGATTACCGCTATGGCTCAAGAGAATCCGTTTTTAGGCAAATGGGACATTACCGGCGTCGGCCCGCACAGCGATTATGTCTACTGGCTCGAAGTGAAAGAGCAGGACGGCAAGCTCACGGGTAGTTTCCTTAATCAACGCGGAAGCGTGCTGCCGCTCGAAGAAATCAAGATCGAAGGCGATGAACTCATCTTCTCGCCTAAGTCGCCGAAGGCCGACTCGCCGAAGGCGACGCACCGCGCGAAGGTCGAGGAAGGGCGATTGCTGGGGATGATGACCGCCGGAGATGAGGAAGTGGCCTGGATCGGCGAGCGGCCGCCAAAATGGGGCGATTTCAACGCGAACAAGAAATACCGGATGGGCGCGCCCGTCCTCCTGTTCGACGGAAAGTCGATAGAGAATATGTGGGACGTGCAGCGCAAAGACCAGCCTTCCGGCTGGACGGTCATCGACGGCGTCATGACCAACGAGCCGGAGGCCAACAACCTGGTCAGCCGCCACCGCTTCGATGATTTCAAGATTCAATGCGAATACAAAATCGAAGAGCGCAGCAACAGCGGCATTTACCTGCGCGGGCGTTACGAATTACAAGTGCTGGACGACGCCGGTAAACCGCCTGACATTCACAGCCACATGGCTCTCTACAGCCGCGTCAAACCGACGGTCAACGCCGGCCTCCCGGCAGGCCAGTGGCAGACTATGGAAGCGACCATCGTAGGCAACCGCCTGACCGTCGTCCTCAACGGCAAGAAGGTTCACGACAACGTCGTGATCGACGGCATCACAGGCGGCGCGCTCGACAGCAATGAGCGCGAAAAGGGGCCGATCATGATCCAGGGCGATCACGGCAAAGTCTCGTTCCGCAAAGTCGTAGTAACCCCGATTCTCAACTCCAGGTGAAGACGGGGCGACAGGGGGACGGGGCGACGGGGCGACGGGGCGACGAGGGGAGTGAGAGATAGAATGTTGAGTTTTCCATTGCCCTCTTAATCTCCATGTACCCGTGTCGCCCCGTCGCCCCGTCCCCCTGTCCCCCCGTCTCCGAATGATGCCTCTGCGAAGATTCATTTATCCATTGGCCGCCATCCTCGCCACGGTTCTCTTCGGCACAGTCGGTTACCGCGCGCTCGAAGGCTGGTCGTGGTTCGACGGCTTATACATGACCGTGATCACACTGGCCACGATCGGGTACGGTGAAACGCACCCGTTGACGCCCGCGGGCAGGGCATTCACCATCGTTCTGGTCGTGGTCGGCGTAACCGTGTTCGGTTTTCTGATATCGATCCTGACGCAAGCCGTGGTCGAAACCGAGATCGCGTCAGTTCTTGGGAGGCGCAGGGTGTTTAAAGACATCAGTCAGTTGAAAGATCATTACATTCTGTGCGGCGCGGGCCGCGTCGGGGCGCGCGTCGTCGATGAGTTGAAAAGAAAGGGCGTCGATTATGTCGTCATCGAGCGCGACGAGGCGGTCGCCGAAAAGCTCTTGACCAAAGGGCATCTGGTCCTGATCGGCGACGCGACCGACGAGACCGTGCTCGAAGGCGCGCGCTTGCGCGCGGCGAAAGCGTTGATTACAGCGGCCTCGACCGACGCCGAAAACGTTTACATTGTGCTCACTGCGCGCGGATTGAACCCCGATATATACATCGTCACGCGCGCCAACGATCAGGCCGCCGAACGACAACTCTTGCGCGCCGGGGCGAACAAGGTGGTCTCGCCCGTCCTGATCGGCAGCCATCGCATGGCCCAGGCGGCGCTGACCCCCGCCGTGGCCGATTTCATCGAATTGACGACAATGACCGAATCGCTGGACCTCTACTTCGAACAGGTCCCCATCGCCAGAGGCTCGCTGCTCGACGGCAAACAGATCAAAGACTCACGCATCCGCTCGGAACACAACGCGATGATCGTCGCCATCACTCCGATCGAAGGAGAAATGATCTTCAATCCTAACGGCGAACAAACGCTGCGCGCCGGAGACATGCTCATAGCGATCGGAACTCGCGCCGGCCTCCGGAAACTCGCTGAAATCGCCGGCGTTCGGTAGAAGGAGGAGAGTGGGGAGTGGGGAGTAGGGAGCGGGGATAGGAAATGGAACTTTCTTCTCCACCCCCACTCCCTACTTCCCACTCCCCACTCCCGATGCGCCTATTGTGTGGCCTTTTTTATATGAACGGTCCCGTTGGCGCTGACGGCCTGCACGTCGGCCCCGCCTTTGCCGACCACGCCAGCGATCGGTCCGCGACCGCCCAATTGCGCCCCAGGTTCGAGTTTCAGGGGGAATTCGGTATTGATTGATCCGTTGTCGCTTTTGATC
>DASTMP010000443.1:0-17747 GCA_035714085.1 Blastocatellia bacterium | reverse complement strand
GGCGCCTGTGGCGCCCGGATCATTCAGAGCGTGTCAAGAAAACAGTGTCAGAAGGCCAGGCGCAAGCCAAACTGCAGCCTGCGCATCGGGTTGGCGGAAGTAATCACGCCAAAATTGCTGGTCGTTCCCGAAGAAAAGGTGGCGCCCGGCTGTCCGAGGCTCACTATGTTGAACGCATTAGTGCCTTCGGCCCGAAACTCCAGCTTGAAGCGCTCGCTCAATTTGAAGTCGCGCGAGATAGCCAGGTCGACGTCGTAATAGCCCGGACCGTCGAGAAGGTTGCGCGCCGAATTGCCGTCTGTGGCGACGCCGGTCACGACCTTGTTCTGGGCAAAGGCGGCCGTGTTGAACCACTGCTCCGCCGTGGGATTGTCAAGATGTGGATCGCCGACCAACTGCGCGCGGTCGGCGCCGGCGTTGCCATCGAGGTTGGCGTCTACGTTGCCGTTGGTAACGGTGAACGGCTGGCCGCTGCGCATCTTGATTATAGGCGAGAGGCTCCAACCGTTGAGGATATTGCGCGCGATGGCGTTACTGCCGTTGTAGTAATCCAGCTCCCAGTTCAAACTCATGCCGAAAACATGGCGCTGGTCGGTATCGGCGCGCCCACTATCTAATTCCAGCTTGCTGAAGTTCTCCGCTCCCCCCTGCGTCGTATTGTTTTGCAACTGCACGCTGCTGAGAGTCTTGCTAAAGGTGTAGAAGGCGTTGAAGGTAACGTGGCGCCTCAGGCGCATGGCGCTGGTCACCTGCAGGGCGTTATAGGAAGCGGTCTGGTTCGAGTCCAGCAGCAATACGGCTCCGAACGCCGGGTTTGGCCGCCGCGAAAGGACGTTCGCTCCGGCGGTAGTGGCCGTGGGCGTGAGAACCGGGTAGTTAACATCCTGTGCGAAGGGCAATTTGCTGCTGAACGTGCCGACATAGGCCGCGCTTACGGTCAGGTCCTTGGTGACCTGACGCTGGATTGATAAGTTCACCTGGTATGAGCGTGGCCACTCGAAGTCCTGCGCGACTGCGAAGATGCTACCGCCGGTGGTGAATGTCCCTTTGTAGGGGAAAGGATTGCCGCCGACGAAGGCGTTATAGGGGTTGCTGAGTGTCGCTCCCAGCGGTACTCCTGCCGCGTTCGTCTTTTGATTGATGTTGGAGAAGCTCAGCCGAGTGGAGAAGGGCTGGAAGTTGGTCATAGTGTTCCACTCGTTGCCAGAGAGGCTGCCGTAAAACACCCCAAACCCGCTTCGGATTGAGGTCTTCCCGTCGCCAAACAGGTCCCATGCAAAGCCAACGCGGGGAGAAACGTGGCTGTAACTCACTGGAATGCCGCCTCGTTCCACACCGGGATCGCCGTAAAACTGCGCCCCAACCGGCGCAATTGGGTTGACGGTAGACTTCTGGCCGGGGACGTAGTTGACAACGCGATTGTAAGGGTCGGTGGGAGGAGTCTGAACGTCCCAGCGCAGACCCAAGTTGAGCGTCAGGCGCGGGTGAATGCGGAAATCGTCCTGCGCGAAGAGCGCCGTGTACCAGTTATTGGTGTAACCGGTGACGGGCGCGTCCTGTGAGACCGAGTTGGGAATGCCGATCAGAAAGTCCGCCAGCGCATTCTTGGTCGCGCCGCCATTGAAGCCAAAGACGCCGTAATTGTTGAGCAGCGTTTGCTGGATGTCCTTGTTGAGCGAGAGCTCTCCCCCCAACCTGAGGGAGTGGCGGCCCTTAGTCCAACTGAAGACGTCGCGGATTGAGTAGAAGTTCGTGCCGGCGGTAGGGCCGCCGATGGCGTTCGACAGCGTGAAGAGGCCGGTGACGGTGATCTGCGGCAGCGACGGCGCGCCTTGGATCGTGAACGCTGACCCCAGATCGCCAAGCGTAGTCTGGGGCAGATTTAGGCGACCGCCAAAATTGCGGGTGTAAGTCATCCAGGCCTGATTGATCTTGTTGGGACTTATGACCCAAACGTCACTGAGATTGAGGTTATGCTGTCGCCAGTTGAATTGCTGACTGGCCCATGGCAAGTTGCCGTTGCCCGCTCTCACCGTATTGCTTCCCGCAGTCGTAAAGTAATTAAAGGTCAAGCGGTGCGCCTCGTTGAGTTGGTGATCCACCTTCGCCAGAACCTCGTCGGAGTCAAAGGGACTGGGAACATTGCCCTGCCATCTGCCGCTGGCGGTGTTGGCAGTAGGGATGAAGTCGTTGATGATCTTCATCGCCACTGGATCGAGACGGTTGGAACAGATGACGCCGGTGACGCCGGTGCAGACGAAAGTCTGACCAGTAGCGGGATCGATGGGCTTGATCGCGGAGGCGCTGAAATCGCCGACGCGTTCCTGTGCGGTAGGAACGATGGCGCTGCTCAGGAACGTGCTGGTGGTCTGGCGCAAGCCCGAATAGGAAAAGAAGAAGAAGGTCTTGTCGCGTTTTATTGGGCCGCCGATGGTTCCGCCGAACTGGTTGCGACGCAATGGAGCCTTGGCCACTTGGGAGTTCCAGTCATTGGCGTTTAATACGTCATTGCGCAGGAACTCAAAGACCGAGCCGTGAAACTTGTTGGCGCCAGACTTGGTCAGCACGTTGATGATGCCACTGGCAAAGCGGCCATACTCCGCGCTGTAGCTATTGGTCTGAATACGGAACTCCTGGATGGCGTCCGGATTGGGCAGGATGTTGCCGGTGTTCCGCAGGTTGGTCATGTTGGAGCCGCCGTCAAGATAGTAGTTCACTGAGCCGGTGCCGCCGTCTGTGCCCCCGTTGATCAGAGTGCGCTGCTCTGGAAAGCCCAGGACGAGTGAGCTGGTGCCATTGGAGGCCGAGGAGACGCCGTTGTTGTTAGATTGCACGCCGGGCGTCAGATCCAGCAGCGTATACGCGTTGCGGTCAACCAGCGGCAAACTGGCGATCTCGGCGGACTGGATGGTGCGCCCTATCTCAGCGGTGCTGGTGTTGACCGCAGGCGGCGCCTCTGTGACGGTTACGGTCTCGGAGACCTTCCCAACAGTGAGAGTGACGTCCACGCGGACGGTGTCGTTAACATGCAGAACGATGCCGCCACGGATGGTCTTCTGTAAGCCGTTCGCGGTGATCTCAAGAACGTAGGCGCCCACCGGGAGAAATTCAACTCGATAGGCGCCGTCCTCACCAGAGATCACGGTGCGGGTGAGGCCGGTGTCGACATTGCGAGCGGTGACCTCTGCGCCGGGCAGAGTGGCGCCACTCGGGTCCGAGATGGCGCCGACAATCGTGGCGGTTGTGACTTGCGCGGCGGCTGTCAGCGGAAAGGCGAGCAGCAGCGCCAGGACGGCAAACTGGATCTTCCATAAACCAAGGTTTCTTACGCTTAACACCTCAGTGACCTCCAATGACAATTTGGAATTGAGTTTGAACCGATCCCAGCAAAGCAATAATCAATCGCAAGTGAATGTCGCGCAGCCGGCGCGCATTCTCATTAGGTAATCTAACGAAATCAAACGGAAACCAGCGTGGCCTTGGCCGCGCGTTGCTGTTCGAGCTCGCGCGCCGCGTGAACGGTCATTTCGGCGCGATAAGCCGCCGCCAGAACCGCAATCCACGGCACGGCCTGCCAGCAAAGCGCCATGATGAGGGAATAGGAGGCGCTCGCCTGTTCGCCGTCCATCAGCGACATTCTCTGACCGGCCTGAAGGAGAACCAGCGCGCCGCGCAGCAATGTGTAAAGAGTCAGAAAGCGCAGCGCGACCGCCAGTTTTCCGCCGCCCATTTGCATCGCCATTCGATGCGTCGCCAGGCTGGCGGCGGCGCTGAATGTGAGCAGCGCCAATCCGATCAGTTGCAACCATCGGCTCACCGCGTAGGGCGAGCGCGCCATGCTCAAGCCTTCGCGGAAAACCATCAATGCGACGAGCAAACCCAGAATGGCGGCGATCGCGACGTAATCGCGCTTCTCTATGGCGAAGCCCAATCCGACCTGATGGTAAGCCCACCACATGGCCAGCAGACCGAAGAGCATAAAAGCGTTGGCCGGCGCGATCGTCAGGTGTTGCAACAGTCCCCAAAGCGGGTCGCGCGTGTAGTCGGGCCAGATCAGGTTGAACAGTGAGCTTTCAACAACGATTCTGACGATGGAGACAGCGGCGTTACCTGCCAGCGCCAGCCACGCGAAACGCAACCATCGCGTCCCACGGTGCTCCGCCGCAATCTCGAGGTTGAGCGCCAACGCCAATCCATAGGCCATGCATAAAAACCCGGTCCGGATTGCGCCTTCAGTCACCAACAGACGCGGGGTCAGCCCCGCCCGCCAGGGCAGATGACAGGCAAGCCAGGCGTACAGGTTGAGCGCCAACCCAAACCAGACGACTTTCGGTGTAATGCGTGCCGCGATCATTGAAATAGTGGTTGGTAATTGGTTGTTGGTTGTTGGTGGTTGATGGTTGGTGGCTAGTGATTGGCGTAAAAGCAGTTCGCTGTCTACCAACCACTAACCACCAATTACCAACAACCGTTTTCAGAATTGTCCGCTTTCCCAGATCAACCGCGCGCCGGTCTCGCCGCACATCACGGCGGCGATCGGTTTTAAACTAGCCAGAAACGACGTCCAGTTATCTTCGGTCACGCGTTCGAGCGAGCGGGCGTGTGAGACTCGCGCGGCTGCGCGCAGCGCCTTGGTCGCCGTTTGCGAGCCGCACATCGGCGCCATCACCGCCGCCAGCGAGTCTAATCTCTGCTGAATCACGCGGCGAGGCTGGTCGCGCTTGGCCGCCTTCGCCTCATCGATCTTTGAGAAGACGCCGCGCAACCCGGCGCTCAACTGCCTGTCCTGGAGGGCGAAGACGGCGCGCATCCCCGCGCCACTCACGCGCAACGCCCGCGTCGCGTTGGCCATCCGCTCGTAAAACTCCCAGCAGCCCAGACAACCGATGAGGTGCGCTTCGAAGCGGTCGCGCGTTTCGTCGTCAATCTGTCCTTCGATGTAATCGTTCCACTCTTCTTCGGAAAATAGATGCGTCATAGATCATCCCATGTTAATTAATCCGCCGCGCCGCCGCGGACGGCAAAGCTTTGATAATCGGGGCCAATTTCTTCTTGGCGTTGAAGAGCCGCCATTTGACCGTGCCGATCGGAATGGCGAGGGCCACGGCCAGTTCTTCGTAACTGAGTTCCTCGACGAACCGTAGAATGATGATGTCGCGCTCCGCCGGTTCGAGATAACTCACCCACTCGACGAAGTCCGACGACCCGGCGACTTCCATTTCGGTCATCAATTGCTCCGCCAATTCATCATCGATTGGCTCCATCTCGGCGATGCGGGAGCGTATTTGCCGCTGCCGCCAGAATCGCGCCAACTCGTTCTTCGCCACCTTGAAGAGCCAGCCGTTGAAGTACTCTTTCTCTCTTATCTCACCCGCGCGCTGGTAGATGATGACCATCACGTCCTGCGCCAGTTCCTCCGCTTCTCCAGCCTCAATTCCGCGCAGCAGGAAGTAGCGACGCACGCGCGGATAGACAGCCTCGAACAGCGCGCAAAAGTCTTCATCCGCGCCTGTCAGGAGGAAATTTTCGATGGTATGCCTGTCGTCCAAAGATTTCTCGTTCCGGATTAGAGATTAATGTTCAAGCGAGGCCACTCACTATTGAAGATGCTTCGACAGTTGCGTTTTGTTTGGCGGGGTGAAGATTTTTTTGGAGAATGCGATTGTTCAGTTACTGACGGCTCCTCGATGTTTTAATAATGGTAGTCAGCAGACTGAACAGTTCCTGGTTGTCGGAGTTCATCGAATCGAACTCTTTTTCATCCATGAATTCGCTTCGGCCGATACTCCTTCGGGGCCTATTTCAATTGTCGCTTCAAAGTTTTAAGTTGTTCCGCCTGCGGGTGTTCCTTGTAAAACGGATCGAGCGGGTAACAGCCCGAGATCAGTCCGTTGCGCGGCCCGGTGGTGCAATCGCTGAACGTGCGGCACAGCCGTTTCGTTTGGAGACGGGAGCCGTTGATCAAGTCGAACGGAAGATCGTGATAGGCCAGAACCATTCGCCCCAATCCGACAAAATCGACCCGTCCGGCGTGGACGTAATACTGACCGACGTTGGGCAGCCAATCCTGGAGGTAGGTGTAACCCGATCCGACGACGCACATCTGCGGATAGCGCGACTTCAATTCGCCGGCGCCTTCGATCAGGCGCGCGACGCCGGCGAGCGGGTCTTCAGGCGGGTCATAGGCGTCGGAAGGCAGGAAGAGCGCGGGGCGTTGAATGTGCGGGTTGTAATAAGGGCTGCCCGCAGAGACGCAGACGAGCTTGATCTTCAATTCGTCGAGCAGATCGAAGAACTGAAAGGTCTCTTTCAGATTGACCTTCAGCGGGTCTTCGGCGTCGCCCCCGAACGCATGCGGATAAAGGCCGTCATGATGTTCGGGGACTCCGCGCCGGTCATCGCCCATCTTGAACGGCAGAAAATCGAACGCGCTCAGTCGCACGCCGATCATCAGGCCCGGCGCGTCGCGGCGCACGCCCGCCACAAGCTCTCGCAAGAACCGCGTGCGGTTTTCAAACGAGCCGCCATAGCGCCCTTCGCGCGTAGTCGCGCTTAAAAATTCGTGGCCCAGATAGCCGTGGCAGTGTTTCAAATCAACGAAGGCGAAACCGGCGGTTCGGGCGCGGGCGGCGGCCTTCACGAAATCTCCGATCAGATCGTCAATCTCCGAATCGGTCAGACAGGCGTGATCGGGTGAGATGTTGAATTTGCGATCCAGTATCGGGTGATGATAGAGGATGCGCGGTTCGAGCCTCTTTTTGTCGTTGGGTCTGGCGAAGCGCCCCGAATGCGTTAGCTGCAATCCGACGAGCAAATCGTCGCTCGACAGGCGCCTTTCTTCGTGCGCCGCGATCAGAACCTTTCGCAAATTTTCGAGATCGGCCGTCGTGTCGTCAGACGACATCAGCTGATTGGGATTCGCGCGCCCATCGTGGCGGACGGCCACCGCTTCGCCTCCCCAGATCAATTTCGCCCCGCTCTCGCCGAAACGTCGCCAGCGGCGGATGGTCAACTCGGACGGCTTGCCGTCTTCGGTCCCGTCCCAACCTTCCATCGGCAGAATGCAGAATCGATTGCCGATCTTGAAGCCGTCGAGTTGATAAGGCCGTCCCAGCGGCGAATCCGTCCCGTGTTGAAGCTCGCGGTCGAATTGGAGCTTGACGCCGGCTGTCTCGATATAACTCGCGAAATCATCTGCGGTTTTAAGCGAAGCGATGCGCTTGTAATTAGACATAGTCTGACTTACGGTCTCATTACGCGGCGGAATGTCGCGTGAGAATAAATCTCGATCTGTTCGGGTGATTGCGTTAGTGATGAATTCGATTGTCGCCGCCAATCGCGGCGCGCGGAGTATAGCCTATCGCTTTTTCCAAACACAAAAGGTCTGGCCTAAGCCACAGAGCGGGAGAGCGGGAGAGCGGGAGACAAGGAAAAATGTCTCCTAACCCTTTCCTTTTCCCTCGCTCTCACCCTCTCCCGCTCTCCCGCTCTCTTTTTAGCGGTATCATTGCCCCAGATTCGAATTATACTGGGCGCAGTTCGATCGTGTTGCCATCTGGGTCGCGGATGAATAATTGCGGATTGCCCGCGCGCCCGCTGCCGTAGCTGATCTCGACGCCCATTTCGCGCAGTTGTCGTTCAGCCGCCTGAACGTCGGCGACGCTGAGCGCGATGTGGCGGTCGTGGCGCGGCGGATCGGCGTGGCCGGGCATATCGGCGACACTCATAAGATGAAGTTGCTGGCCCGCGCCTAGATCGTACCAGCGTCCGGGGAAGCCCAGATCGGGACGCGGCAAAGCATTCAGTCCGAGCGTGTTTTCGTAAAAGCGGGCCGCGCGTTCGACGTCGGTTACCAGGAATCCGGCGTGATGAAAACCAGCGATGGTGATTGGCATATTGTTCTCCGTTTGTGTGATTGCGCGTCGTGATTGTGCAGTCTCGATTCTCAAATCTCAAGAAGGGAAAAAAATGACAACAGAGATCGGATTCGGCGTCGTGGGTTGCGGAATGATCGGCAAGGTTCAGGCTGAGGCCATCGCCTCGATTCCGGGCGCGCGCCTGCTTGCTGTGTGCGCCCGCGATGAAATACGCGCGGCCGAATTCGCGGCGAAATTCGACGCGACCGGCTACACTGATTACGACCGGTTTCTCAATCATCCGGGATTGCGGATCGTCAACGTCTGCACGCCGAGCGGATTGCATGCGGAACAGGGCGTCGCCGCCGCCCGCGCGGGTAAAAACGTCCTGGTCGAAAAGCCGATTGACACCACCCTCGAAAAAGCCGACTCGTTAATCGAGGCATGCGACCGCAGTGGCGTCAAACTCGGCGTGATCTTTCAATCGCGCTTCCTGCCGGCCGTACAAAAGATCAAACGCGCGATTGACGAAGGAAGACTTGGACGGTTGATGATCGGCGACGCATACGTGAAATGGTACCGCGCGCCGGACTATTACGCCGGCTCCTGGCATGGCTCGATGGCGATGGACGGCGGCGGCGCGTTGATCAACCAGGCGATCCACACCGTCGATTTGCTCCGATGGATGATGGGGCCGATTGACGCCGCATTCGCCATGAAAGCCGCGCTGCGCTACCCGCAGATCGAAGGCGAAGACACGCTGGTCGCGAGCCTCCGGTTTAAAAACGGCGCGCTCGGCGTGATCGAGGCCGCGACCTCGGTGAAACCGGGCTTCAAACGCCGCATGGAAATCTCGGGCGAACGCGGCGCGGTGATATTGGACGGCGACGCGATCAGTTGTTGGGCGGTTGACGGCGAGGACGAAGGAGCCGAAGGCGGCGAGCAGATCACTGACGGCTCGGCCAACCCGGCCGCGATTTCAAATGAGGGCCACCGCCGCCAGATCGAGGACATGATGCGAGCCGTGATCGAAGGCCGCGCGCCGATGATCGATGGCAAAGAAGGAAGGAAGTCATTGGAAGTTGTAGTCGCGCTTTATGAATCGGCCGTTTCAGGACAGGCCGTCAGAGTTTGAGCCGGAGCTCATGGCGCCGACCCCTTCAATTTTATGGACGCCGCGCCGAGCACGCGGCGATGAGCGCGTTCCTGCAAGAAGACGGCGACGCGCACATCGTCACGCTTCCAGCCATTGGCGATTACGGCGTTCGTCTCGGACTCAAAAGCCTTCGCCGGATCAACGCGGCCGAGCGCGCGCATTTCGCGCACGACTGCGGTATGCGCCAGTTTGCGACCGGAATTTTCTCCGCGCGAAACGTTCGATGAGAGGTCGTCTTCTGTAATGGCCAGGATCACTTCGGCCACGTCGCCACGGCTGACTGGCGGAACGTTTTTGACGCTGACGCCGAGCCTGATCGATAGACGGTCTTTCCCGGTTTGTGTTTTCGAGATGGCGATTCGCATGTCGGCTTTCGGCGAGCGCGCGGCCTTCGCAATGGCCTCGAGAGCTTTATTCATACCGCTTCCGAGGAATTCGGCCTGCCCGTCAACGATCATCTGCGGAGTGTAGACATTATCCTCCTGCCCGAACGCCTTGGCGTAAACGCCCTGCCGCGCGCTGAACGCGGCTGAAGAAAACGGGTCGGACCAGCCGATGTAATTCCAGTAATCGACATGCTCACTGAGCGCGATCACTTCCGCGCCGTCGACCGGCTGTGTTTTTTGCAACTGCGCCAACACGGCGTCGGCGGGAGGACAACTAGAACACCCTTCGGAGGTGAAAAGCTCCACGATCACTGGCGAACGAACGTCTTCAGCCGCTTCGATCGCCGGCGTTGAGGTTGTAGCCTCGCGCCGAGTTGTAAAGGCGGCGAAGATCAAGGCGCCGAGCAAAATCATCAAAGCAGGAATCAATATTTTCATTACCGAAGGAACCTCGAAGTGAATTTACGTCGCAGCCTACACACCGGCTCGCCGTTTGTCAGTAACCGGGATGACTGAGAGTCGGCGCGGCGCGGCGCGCTTGAGCAAACAAACCGTTAGACCCACAAATCCAACGGCGATGATCAGACACAACCCCTCAGTCTCTCTTTCTCTCATTCTACTAGTCTCTTTGTCTGCGGCGCCTGCGGTGGCTAATCTGACGCGCCTGAAATATACGCGCTTGTCGTCTGTCTGTCACTAGCGTTACAAATTTTGCCGATGGAGAATAATAATTGGAATATGAACCAAGGTTGGGTGAAAAGCTTGTGGCTGAAGGTCGGCGGTTACGTGTTCGCGGTGTGTGGCGTCGCCGCCGTGATAGCGGCGCTCGGTCCGTTCCATGAGAGTGTGAGTTCAACGACGGTGGCGCTGGCGCTGCTGCTGATCGTGTTGTTTGCGGCGACGGGTTGGGGCATCCGCCCGGCGCTCCTCGCGGCGTTGCTGGGCGTCGTATGTTTCAACTTCTTCTTTCTCGAGCCGGTTCACACCTTCACCATCGCCGATCCGCAGAACTGGATTGCGCTGGCGGCGTTTTTGATCACTGCGCTGACCGCCGGCGCCATGTCGGCGCGGGCCAAACGGCGCGCCGAGGAGGCCGAAGTGGGCAGGCGCGAGATCGAACGTTTGTATAATGAATACAGAGCCGCCGCCGAACGCGCGCGACAGGCCGAGGTCTTCGAACAGAGTGAGCGGCTGAAGTCGGCGTTGCTCGACGCTGTCACGCACGACCTGCGCACGCCGCTCACTTCGGTCAAGGCCGCGGTGACGACGCTGTTGGATGAGGCCGAAGTCACACTCGACGACGATGCGCGGCGCGAATTTCTTGAAGTTATCAATGAAGAGGCGGACCGGCTCAATCACTTCGTCGAAAATATGGTCGAGTTGGCGCGTATCGAGGCGGGCGCAATCAGTTTGCGCCGCCGCTGGAGTTCGGTCGAAGAGATCGTGACGATGGCGCGCGCCCGGGCCGAAGTCTTGACGCGCGGGCGCCGGCTTGAAGTCGAGATTGAAAGCGAACTGCCCGTCGCCAGGGTTGACGCCAGCCTGATCGCCGAAGTTTTGTATTCGCTGATCGACAACGCCGCGAAATATTCCCCCGCCGGTTCGCGGATAAAAATCTCCGCGCGCCGGGCCGAGAATGAGATGATAATGATCGCGGTGGAGGACGAGGGGCGCGGCATACCCGCGGAATTGCGCGAGCGCGTCTTCGATAAATTCTTCCGCGCGACCGCCGAGGGCGCGGCGAGCCTGGGAAGGCCGAGGGGATTGGGAATGGGCTTAGCTATCGCGCGCGGCATCGTCGAGGCGCACGGCGGGCGCATCTGGGTGGAGAGCGGGGCCGCCCGGCTTGGCGCGAGGGTCGCTTTCACCATACCGGTCGGCGATGAGGAGATTGACGAAGGGTTGAAACACGATGAATCCATCACAACGAACTCTGGCGCAGCGAATTTTAGTCGTTGATGACGAAGTCCAGATCGCGCGCGTCTTGCGACGCAGCCTCGCCGCGCGTGGTTACGAAGTGCAGGTCGCCGGCGAAGGCGAAGAGGCGCTCGAAATTTTCAACGCCTGGACGCCCGACCTGGTCATCACCGACCTTTCGATGCCGAATATGGGCGGATTGGAATTGTGCCGTCGCATCCGCGCCACTTCGCAAGCGCCCATCATAGTGCTCTCGGTCAAGGGGGAAGAGCGGGCCAAGGTCGAAGCGCTCGACGCCGGGGCTGATGATTACGTCACCAAGCCCTTCGGCATAGACGAACTGCTGGCGCGTGTGCGGGCCACGCTGCGGCGCGTCCCCGCAACGGCAGACCAGCAGGTCAAGGTCCTCCAGGTCGGCGATTTCCGGGCCGACCTGGAATCGCACAGCGTTAAAGTACGCGGCGCCGAAGTGCATTTGACGCCAAAAGAATACGAACTGCTTGTCCACTTCATCCGCCACCCGAACAAAGTGCTCACGCACCGCGCGCTGCTAGGCGCGGTCTGGGGCGGCGATTATGTCGAACAGACCGAATACCTGCGCGTCTTCATCGGCCAGCTGCGAAAGAAGATCGAGCCTGATCCAACCAAACCGCGTTACATCCTCACCGAACCCTGGGTCGGTTATCGCTTCAACGCCGAAGGTTGACCTCCTGACTTTGATACTGATCAGTATCAGGCGCTCTGCTATAGTGGCTGACTGATAAATTCTTTACGCCATCCTTATCGAACCCTGGTCGAACCACCGCCAGACGCCGAGCCGGTTATCTCATTGACGCTAAAGCTTGATGTCCTCATTCTTCCTGTCGTCTTTATGAACTCTTTATAAATCCCTTACGCCTTCCTTATGCCGGTGGCACTAGGATCGAGTGTCACAATGAGAGATGCGCTGAAAGAATGAAAAAGGGCATGGGGTTCAAATTTAGCTTGCGGCTGCGGGTTCGCTCGAAAATAGAAGTCACAAGCTAAATTTGAACCCCATGCCCTTTTTCACCTTTTTTCGAAGAAGTTTCAGGCGCGAATAAAACATGCAAGGGGATCATTCAAGGGTTATGGCGACATCCATCAAACGCCTGTTGGTTGGTAAGGCTCTCAGAACCGAGCAGGCCGTGGACGAGCGGTTGTCTAAAAAGACGGGGCTGGCGGTCTTCGCTTCCGACGCGCTCTCTTCGACGGCTTACGCTTCGGAAGAAATCCTGCTCGTGTTGGCGGTTGCCGCCGCCTACGGGCAAGCTTACGTCTTCAATTATGTGATACCGATCTCCATTGCGATCGCCATCGTTCTCGGCATCGTGGCGACCAGTTACAGGCAGACCATTCACGCCTACCCATCCGGCGGCGGCGCATACATCGTGGCGAAAGAGAACCTGGGAACTTATCCAGGGCTAGTCGCCGCCGCCGCCTTGCTTGTTGATTATGTACTCACTGTATCGGTTTCGCTGGCGGCTGGCGTGGCCGCCATCACGTCCGCGGCGCAGGGGACGCGCTTCGCGTGGCTGGATGACCACAAAGTTTACCTGTGCCTCATCCTGATTGCTTTTATCGCCCTAGCCAACCTGCGAGGGGTGCGGGAATCGGGAGCGATCTTTGCCGGACCGACCTACGCTTTCCTGATCAGCTTTCTCTTTATGATCGGCTACGGCATCCTGCGTTATTTTCTCAACCCCGGCGTCGTCGCTCCCGTCAACGCGGAGAACCTGAAGTTCGCTGAAGGCTATCACCTGCAACCTCTGACTCTTTTTCTATTGCTCGGGGCTTTCTCCAACGGCTGCGTGGCGCTTACAGGAACGGAGGCGATCTCGAACGGCATCCCGGCGTTTAAGCGGCCCGAAGCGCGCAACGCAGCGACGACGCTGACGATCATGGCCGCGCTGTTGGCGACGATGTTCATCGGGACGAGCATAATGGCCTACCTCTATCACGTGCATCCGCACGAGAACGAGACCGTCATCTCGCAATTCGCGCGCATCATCTTCACCGGCCCGATGGGGTGGTTCTACTACGTGATTCAGGGGACGACGGCGCTTATCCTAGTGCTCGCCGCTAACACCTCTTTCGCCGATTTCCCGCGCCTTTCGAGCCTCCTGGCGCGCGACCGCTTCATGCCGCGCCAGTTCTCGAACCGTGGCGATCGCCTGGTCTTCTCCAACGGCATCGTCATTCTGGCGATCTTCTCCAGCATTCTCGTGATCGCTTTCGGCGGGGACACGTCGCGGCTGATCCCGCTCTATGCGGTCGGCGTCTTTCTGTCATTCACTCTTTCACAGCTTGGTATGGTTCGGCACTGGCTCAAGGAGCGGGACAGAAATCAGGGGGCCGGGCGCGCGTCCGGATCACAATCCGTCTCGAGCGCAAGCGGTAATGCAAGCGCCACGCTACCTGACCCTGAGTTGGCGGTGGAAGAGGCGCGCAAATCCACTTTTGTCACCGATGAAGTGACAGCTCCTTCCCATTGGAAGAAGTCCATCGTGATTAATGGCGTCGGCGCGCTCGCCACGGCCCTGGTGATGGTCGTCTTGATCCTGACGAAATTCGTTCACGGCGCCTGGATCGTAGTCGTAGTGACTCCACTGCTGGTGCTGATGTTCCGCGCCATCCACAGACATTACCTGAGCGTGGCGGACCAACTCTCAATCGAGGGATTGGAGCCGTTGCGCGCAGTCAATCATACCGTCATTGTCCCGATCTCTGGCATTCATCGCGGCGTTCTCAATGCGCTGCAATACGCCAAATCAATCGCGCCGGAGAATGTGTCTGCGGTCTACGTGGACATCGACGAAGAAGCCACGGCGTTGCTGCGCGAGAAGTGGGAGCAGTGGGGAGGGGGCGTCAAACTCGTGGTGGTGCCGTCGCCATATCGCGAGCTGACGGGGCCGCTGTTGCGCTACATCTACCGCATCGATCGCAAACGTGATGACGACTTCATCACGGTCGTGATCCCGGAGTTCGTCCCTGCCAAATGGTGGCAGCATCTGCTGCATAACCAGAGTTCGTTACTCTTAAAAGGCGCGCTGCTCTTCAAAAAAGGCGTCGTCGTGGTGAACGTGCCTTATCACCTCAAACATTAGAGGTCTTCTGAGGGCCGCTATTGGCCGGCAGTGTGTTTCAGAATCCAATCGCCAATGATATTCAAGGCGGAAGGCGCGAAGGTCTCTTCGATCTTCCCGTATTCGCTGGGCGAGCCGGTCTTACTGGTCTGAAACAGGTGATTGAGTTTGGGCAGACGCATAATCGTCACGTCTTTATTGCCGGCGGCCTTGAGCGTCGCTTCGATCTCGCGCAGGTTCTCGGTGGCCGGCACTTGCAAATCGTTTTCGCCGTTGAGCGCCAGCACGGGACATTTCACATTGTCCAACGCCGGGCGCGGGTCATAGGTCAAAAAGTAGCGAAACCAGGGTGTCAAGGCCTGTTTGATCTGTGCCTCAGCGGCTTGTTTGGCTTTGCCCTTCTCGGCTTCGCTGGCGCTAGCTATCCGTTTGTCGAACTCCTCGCGCAGCTTCTTCTCCAACACGGCGTTGTCTTTCTCCTGTTTCAGGAGTGTGAATACCATCTCTTGCGACGCGCGCTGCCTGGCCATGGTTTCGGCGTTCGCGCCGCTCGCTTTGAGAATCAGCTCGCTTTGCAAATGGAGAATCTCTTCGCCGGGCAATCCCGGTCCGGCCAGCATCACGATGAACGCCACGTCGTTCGATTGCGCAGCGACCATCGGCGCGATCAAACCACCTTCGCTGTGACCGATCAACCCGATCTGTTTAGGATTGACCCCTTTGTGACTTTTGAGGAATTCAATTCCGGCCAAAACATCGGCTCCAAAATTTTCGCTCGTCGAGTTCGGCACGCTGCCGGTCGAGCCGCCGACGCCGCGATCATCCACGCGCAGCGCGGCGATGCCTTGTCGCGTCAAGTAGTCGGCCAGCACCAGAAACGGTTTGTGTCCGAGCAACTCTTCATTGCGATTCTGCGCGCCTGAACCGGTGATCAGAATGACAGCGGGGAAAGACGATTTGCCACGCGGCAGCGTCAACGTGCCCGCCAGCTTAACCCCGTCGCGCTTGTTTTCGTAACTGACCTCCTCTTCGTCGTAAGGATAAGGTGGCTTCGGTTCCTGCGGGCGGTTCAGCGTCGTCTGCCTGACCACGCGTTTCAACGTCAGCGGGAAAGATGCTCCGCCGCCTTGTTTGAATTGTCCCGCAATCTCGGAACCTTCTCTGTTGAGCGTCCCGTCAAAGACCACCTGCAGACGATTGATCTCGAAATGCAACGCGCCGTCTTTCAGGCTGATGACGTCCACCGTCAGGTCGATCGCGCCCTGGTCCAGGCTACCGAACTTTGCCGCGAGCGCGCCATCCGCGGCTTTCGTCACATTGAGCGCCAGGCGCAACTTAGTCGCCCCGAGATCCAGCGCGCCTTCCCATGCGCCTTCAAGGTTTGGGCCCGGTGTGGCGGCGTTGGGCGTTGGAGTCTGTGTATTTTGCCGGGCTTCCGCTTGCTTCGCTCTGCATACTGGCGCAAATGCGAGCGCCAGCGCGATCAAAGTCAAAACATGGCGTTTGTTCATGAGTTTGGTTCTCCTATTAAACGATTATGTATAAATATATTTTTGAAGGCTATGCGGCGCGACGCTACGATTTCATCGGTTGCGAATTATGCACAACCCTCACTTTTATCCAATGCGCGCTCGCCATTACTTTTCTTCTAGTCAGGGGAACTGAGTCGGGGGCGCCTTTACGAACTTTTTATAGACCATTTACGCCGTCCTTATGCGCGCCGCCCTATACTGCCATCGTCAATGACTGATCAAGTCGAAAAAAATATTTTCAGCCATGCCGGAATACCGGTTGCTCAGACGATTCTCAAAAGTCGCGCGTTATGAGAATAGCGACATTGAACAATGAATGTAGTGAGAAGGAGAGAATATGAAGTGGTTAGAGATCAAAAAAGCTGTCGAGATGGCGGACATAAAGGAAGACGATGAAATCCTGGAGATCCATTGTGAATTGCGTGACGGCGACAAAGCGTTGCATCCGTCAAAACAGGGGTGCTTCATCAGGCTAAGCGAACATTTGTCGAAGGAAGCGCAGGAAAAAGAGATTGTAGGGACCGCCTTATAAACTCCCTGCGCCATCCTCTGTGGACTGTCCTACGATTACGGCGCTGATGATTAATCCCCGCAACATATGTCCGGATATGCCTCCGAGCGGGAACGATGATTGCACGAAAGTTCAAACACGTTATCTCCCCACCTGGCAGAAGCAATAAGAATAGGATGACGATCAATGAAATTAGCGAGGCCGGACGCCACCCCTGCCTTCTGCAGTGGCTCCCCACTCAACCGGCGCTGGAGTAAACCAGATGTTCAGTCGGCTAATCGCGCTCTTGATGTCTTTGCCATTGTGTCTGATGTCAAGCGCTGCGGCGAATGCGCAGACGCCGGTCGCGGGACAAGCGACGCAAGCGCAGTCTCTAACGGATGAGATGCGCCAGTTAATTGACCAAATGCGCGAATTAATCGAACAGCAGAAGGCGCGCATCAGCCGGCTCGAAGAGGAAAAAAGCGCGTGCGAGGCAAGGCATGCATCCATATCGCCCACGGACAAGTGTCCGCGAGCTAGCGCTCCCATGTCGAGCGCATTACAGCCGGCAGTGGCTCCGGACTTGGATGCGACGACGACGACGCCTAGATCTGAAGTGAGCGAAGCCCCTCAGGCGCCAGCGAAAGCTGGCGGCGTCGGTATCTCTCCCAAACTTACCATCAACTCGTTACCTCGAAGGAAAAACAAGAAAGAGCCGTTTGCTTTTGCTGACTCCATCTGGTTGACCGGCGCCCCTCGGACGAAGGTCGAAGCCCCATCTCAACCCGGTTCCAAGGAAGCCGACAAAGAAGCTGAAATAAATAAAGTAGACAAAACAGATAGGGCTGACTACGTTGACAACGTTGGGAAAAGTGAGGAGACCGACCAGTCTGATAAGACCAACAAAGGTACGGCTCCGGCGAGCGCCGGCCAGAAGCCTCCCCGGCGCGCCAATCCCGCGCCGCTCGACGGGGTCTTTCCCAGTACCGAATACATAGGTCCGAGTCCTTTGATTGGCGTTCCCGATACAGACCCTGTCTATCCGTTGACAAAGGCATTGTGGAACCTGTCGCCCGCAATGAAGGAAGCGCGAATCAAGGTCTACGGCTGGATAAACCCCGGCATGAGCCAAAGCACATCCGATGACTCCAATATTCCAGAATCCTACGCCATAGTTCCAAAAATTCCCCAGCTGGACCAGGGGATTCTTCGTTTCGAGCGGCTGCCGGATACGGTGCAGACCGACCATGTTGATTGGGGCTTCCGGTTAACGGGCCTCTACGGCATCGACTACAGATGGACG
>DASTMP010000442.1:0-24475 GCA_035714085.1 Blastocatellia bacterium | reverse complement strand
AGTCCTCAAAACAGTGGCGACGATGGGCCCGATTCATGGCTGGGGCATCGCCAAACGCATCGAACAGGTCTCCCCGGATCTCTTGGAACTGACCTACGGGACCCTGTATCCGGCGCTCATGAAGCTGGAGCAGAATGGCTGGATCTCGTCGGCATGGGGAATCTCGGAGAACAACCGCCGGGCGCGCTTTTATTCCATCACCAGGCATGGCCGGAAGCAGTTGGCGCTCGAAGCAAAGAATTGGGAGCAAATGGCGGCGTTCATCGCTCGTGTACTCGGCAACGCAGGGTAGGCCCGGTTGGGAGGATCAACATGGCGCAGTTCCGTTCCCTGGCTTCGAGGTTCTCCGCCCTGTTCCGGCGGCGGGAGTTGGGCCAGCGTATCGATGAAGAAATCCAGTTTCACCTCCAAATGCAGACGGAGGAAAACATCCGGCGCGGCATGGATCTGCCGGACGCTCAGGCGGCGGCCCGCAGCAAGGTTGGCAACATAACGTATGTGACTGAGGAGGTTTACCGCATGAACACGCTCTCGTTCCTCGAGGAAATCGCGCGCAATGTTCGGCTTTCCCTGCGCACGCTGCGCAGGAGTCCGGGCTTCGCCGCCGCGGCGATTCTCACCCTGGCCATCGGGATCGGCGCCAACACAGCAGTCTTCAGTGTTGTGAATGGTGTACTGCTGAAGCCCTTGCCATATCCGGAGGCAGGCCGGCTGATTTCGGTACAGCACACCGCGCCGGGGGCCCCAGGGTTGATGAGCGCCTCGGGCGACTTGCGGCTTTCCGCCTCCATGTTCTTTACCTACGCGGACCACAACCGGAGTTTCGAAGCCATTGGAGGATGGACCGCCGCGGCGGCTACGGTTACAGGCCGGGGCGAGCCGGAAGAAGTGCGAACCATAATTGTGACGAAGGGCGTGCTGGAGGCTCTGGGCGTGCAGCCAGTGGTTGGGCGCTGGCTCTCGGAGGCGGATCAGTCGCCCGGCGCGGACCGCGTAGTGCTGCTGAGCTATGGGTATTGGCGCCGGCGGTTCGGCGGGGATCAAGCGGTGATCGGGAAGAGCCTGACCGTTGGCGCGCAACCGGCGCAGATCGTGGGCGTCATGCCGGCCGGGTTCCGCGTGGTAGACACGGAGGCGGAACTGATACAGCCGTTTCAGTTCAATCGCGCGCAACTGATTCTGCCAGGCTTTTTTCTACGGAGCGTCGCAAGGCTGAAGCCAGGTGTGACGCTGGAGGAAGCCAGCGCCGACATTGCGCGGATGGTTCCCGTATGGATGAGTTCGTGGCCCGCGCCGCGTGGAGGCAATCCGCGAGCCTGGGAGAAATGGAGGATCACGCCGGCCCTTCGGCCACTGCGGCAGGACGTCGTCGGGCGTATTGAACAGGGTCTGTGGGTGGTTATGGGGACGATGGGGATTGTCCTGCTGATCGCCTGCGCCAATGTCACGAACCTCCTGTTGGTGAGGGCCGAAGCGCGGGAGCGGGAATTGGCCGTGCGCGCGGCGCTTGGCGCTGGTTGGGGGCAGATTGTGCGTCAGCTGCTGGCGGAAAGCCTGGCGCTGGGGCTGTTAGGCGGGCTGTTAGGGGCGGCCATTGCCGCCGCGCTGCTGAAGGCAGTGGTGGCAATCGGTCCGGCGAGTTTGCCACGGCTGAATGAGATCTCCATGGATGGGCGGACGGCGGGTTTTGCGTTGGGCGTTTCGCTGACCGCGGGTTTGCTCTTGGGACTGATCCCGGCCTGGCAATATGCGCGGCCGAAGCTCGGTCCGGCCCTGCGGGCGGGGGGCAGATCGGCCACCGATAGCCGGCGGAAGCATCGGGCGCAGAATGTACTGGTGGTGGCGCAGGTAGCTCTGGCGCTGGTACTGCTGGTTTGTTCGGGGCTGATGATCCGCACGTTTCAGGCGTTGAACCGTGTGCAGCCGGGCTTCACCGGGCCGGAACAGATTCAGACACTGCGGGTCGCCATTCCACGGGCCCTGATTGCCGAGCCCGAACGAGTGGCGCTCGCTCAGCAGCAGATCCAGGAGAAGCTGGCGGCGCTGCCGGGCGTATCGTCGGTGGGTTTTGCCAGCGCGATACCGACCGATGGGCTGCCGTCGAATTGGGACGCCATAGAAGTGGAAGGCCGGCCTCTGCCGCCGGGGCAGTCCCCGTCGATGCGGCGATTCAAGGACATCTCGCCTGGATTCCTGGAAGCCATGGGCACGCGCCTGATCGTCGGCCGCAGCTACGAGTGGGCCGATTTAATGGAGCGGCGGCCTGTGATCCTGATCTCCGAGAACCTGGCGCGGGAGTACTGGGGAGATCCGCGCGTTGCGCTCGGTAAGCGCATTAGGTACGTCGAGAATTTTCGCGAGGTGATCGGCGTCGTGCAGGACGTCTATGATAACGGCGTGCAAGACGTGGCCCCGGCGGCCGTGTACTGGCCCACGTTCGGCGCCGACGCGTTTACGCCCGTCATCCGCAATGTAACCTTCGCGCTCCGAAGCGCGCGCACGGGGAGCGAAGGGTTTCTGCGCGAGGTGGAGCAGGCAGTGTGGTCCGTGAACGCCAATCTTTCGGTGGCGGCCGTGCAGTCCATGGCGGAGCTGCACGCCCGGTCGATGGCGCGAACTTCATTCACACTGGTGATGCTGGCGATCGCGGGCGGAATGGCGCTGCTGCTCGGCGTCGTCGGCGTCTACGGCGTGATCGCGTACACGGTGGCGCAGCGGCGAAGAGAGGTCGGGATCCGCTTGGCGCTGGGCGCGGCGCCGCGGGCGGTGAGCCGCATGTTTCTGCGGCGCGGCATGATCCTTTGTGGCGCCGGTTGCGTTTTGGGACTTGGGGGAGCGGTGGCATTGTCCGGTCTGATGAAGTCGCTGCTGTTCGGCGTGACGCCGCTGGATCCGATGACATACGCCGTCATGCCCGTCGCGTTGTTGGCGCCGGCGCTAGCCGCATGTTACTTCCCGGCGCGAAGGGCCGCGGCCGTGGATCCTGTGGAGACTCTCCGCGCCGAATAAGACTACAGAGTTACCAACCTTGTTGCTGGTGGATAACGGAAGAGATAGACAGAGAGACCGCAGCGCCGCTTTTTCTCTCCGTCTCTCCCTCTCTATCTCTCCTTCTCTCCGTCCCTCCATAATCAAATTCGGTTGACCAGAACTTTGTCGATGCGGCGGCGATCCATGTCCACCACCTCGACTCGCAGATTGTTCCAGACGAAATGATCGGAGGCCGAGGGCAATCGTCCGAGGTGAGACATGATGAATCCGGCCAGCGTGTGATAACCGCCTTCTTCTTCTCTGGGCAGTTTCTCGATTGAAAACAACTCCTTGAAGTCCGAGATCGGCGTTCTGCCGTCGAGCAGCCATGACCCGTCTTCGCGCTGGACAGCGAGGCTCTCGCCCCTTCGAGGATGGGCCGGCATTTCGCCGACCATCGCTTCCAGCACGTCGTTCATCGTCACCAGCCCCTCCAACGCGCCATGTTCATCAACGACCATGGCGATTTGCGTCGCCGATTGTTTGAACAGCTCAAGCAACTGCAGGGCGGTTCTGGTCTCGGGCACGTAGAGCGGGGGGCGCATCGCGGCGCGTAAATCGAGCGGTTCGCCGGCGAGGACTCTCGCCAGCAGATCTCTGGCCTTGACCACTCCCAGGATGTTGTCGAGCGTTCCCTGGCAGACGGGCATTCGCGCATATGGGCTTTTGATGATCCGCCCGCGAATTTCTTCGAGAGGCGATTCGATGTCGAGCCAGACGACGTCGAGGCGCGGAGTCATCAGTTGCGGAACCTTCTGATCGGCCAGGCGAAAGATATTGTCCACCAGTTCGTGCTCGGCCGCCTCAAACACGCCGGCCTCAGCCCCCACGTCAATCAATATCTTGACCTCTTCTTCGGTGATTGGCGGCTCTTCCGTCGGCCTGGCTCCCAATAGCCGGAGTAGAAAAGAAGATGAGGCGCTGAGCGCGCGGACGGCCGGCCAGGTCAGGCGGGACAAAAGCCGCATCGGCTTGGCGATCCGCGAGGCGATCCGTTCAGGATGGTTCAACGCCAGACGCTTCGGGACCAGTTCGCCCACGACCAGCGAAAGATAAGTGATCGTCATCACCACCACGACAAGGCTGACGGCTTCGCTGTATGGGGCGAGCGCGGGAATCCGGTTGAGGCGCTCCGCTAAATGGGCCGAGATGGTCGCTCCGCCGAAGGCGCCGGCCAAAATGCCGATCAATGTGATGCCGATCTGAACCGTCGAAAGAAAGCGATCCGGCGCATTGGCCAGTTCGAGCGCGACCCGC
Organism: Blastocatellia bacterium; assembly: GCA_035714085.1. GTDB lineage: Bacteria > Acidobacteriota > Blastocatellia > RBC074 > RBC074 > JAJVID01. The sequence goes on along the minus strand of DASTMP010000442.1, from coordinate 20,188 downwards.
GCCCCGTCGTCCCTTTCGGCCCGCCGCTGCAGCCGCGCCTTGCGCGAGGAGACGAGCGCGATCTCCGACATCGCAAAGAGGCCATTCGCTATCAGCAGCAAGAGAATGAATAGGATCTCGATCGCCACACTGTTCACCGGACGAGCCTGCGGTCGCCTCTGCTATCTGACGAGTCGTTCAAAAGCGCGGGCGATCAGCACTGGTCTGCCCCTGAATCTGGATTCCAGGTTCAGGGGCAATACCCAACCGATTTCGCGCTCCACGTCTTTAGGCTCCATACGCTGCACGACGCCGGTCACGCGCGCTTTGCCGTCTTTCCACTGATCGTCAACGATGGGAAACCCACCGACTTTGGGAACCAGCGTCAGCAGATCCTTGCCGGCGCCTTTGGCGCCTGATGAACCCTCATCCTCTCCATAAAGTGTGAACGCGCGCGGACCGTAGACGTCATCAATTTTGGCGACGACCGTCACGGTTTTGCCCAGGAAGGCGTTCGGAGCGCCCGTGATTTCCGCCACTCTATTGGTGGCGCCGGCGGCCAGCCACTCCGGAGCGGTTGAAGCTGATGGAGAGGGATGCGCTCCAAGGGGCGTCATCGTCGGCGTGACAGTCGGCGACGGCTCCGCCACGGTCTCTCTTTCCGTGGAGCCACAACCGGAACCGAACAATACCAGAAGGATGAGCGCCGCGGCAAAAATCGCCGAGCGCTTCTTCACTTCTGTTCCATCGGGTAACCAGCTCGTCGCCACGCGTCGAATCCACCGTAGAGCGGGTAAACGTTGCGATAACCTTGTTGAGTCAATTCTTGCGCCACACTGGCGCTCGACGCCTCGTTCGGTCAGGTGCAGTAGGTGACTATCCAACGTTCTTTCGGGCCGCTCTTCGGGATTTCGCTTAAATGCCGTTCGACCTCTCCGGCGGGGATGCGAATCGCGCCCGGCAACTTTTCGTTCGACTGGCTCCAGGCCTGCGGGTTGCGGGTGTCGACAAAAACTACAGCCTCGCCGCGATCCATCCATCTCATCACCTCTTCGGCGGTCACTTTGTCCAGCGCTTCCTGTCGAGTTGCATTAGCCATTTTCTCAAGTCCCCTCCGTAATCCCTGGGAGCGCCGCCCATCCTTGCCTGCTTGCTTCGGTCAGTCGGCCATCGCCGGAAGCCCGCAGGCAAAAGCGGGCGACGCTCCCAAGGGGATTTAACTAATCGCCCACGCGCGTTTCAAAACATCCCGGTTCGCCCATCCGCGGCTTATAAACGTCGCCATGTGGAAACCCTGTTGATTCATAAATCCTATCAAAGGTTACAGGTCCTTCAGCGGATTTCTCTTTCAGGGTGATTCGAGGCAATCAGAATGCCTTATGCGCGCGGCATAGTGGCGGGGAATACCAGGCGGCGTCTGTGAGCGATGCGATTGGGCGCGGAATTCGCGCCACTACGATGACATTGCAATTAAAGCTTTGAGGAACCCGTCCGGGCGGCTGCGCGCCACTTCCATCGCCTGATCGATCTGGTCGAGGTTGAAGATGTGCGTGTAGAGAGGCGCCGGGTCGAGTCGACCATGCGCGACGGCGTCTACGGCCTCGCGCATGCCTGAGACGTAAACGCGCGGGACGCGTTCGTGGGCGTTGATGACATCGAGCCCGCGCCAGTTCCACAACTGCATGTTGACCTGGCGAGGCCCGCCCTGATGATAGCCGGCGATGACGAGGCGCCCTCTCTCTCTCGTCAACTCGGTGGCCAGATCGAGCGGCCACTGTCCGCCTGTAGCTTCGATCACCAGATCGCAGCATTCGCCTTGAGTCAGTTCGACCACCTCTTCAATTACGCGCCTGTGGTCATCCAGCGCAATCGTCTCGGCGGCCCCCATCCATCGAGCGACGTCCAGCGCGAAGGGGCGGCGCGAAATCGCGATCACGCGCGCGCCGGCCCGCGCGGCCAACTGCGTCAGCAACGCGCCCAGAAAGCCGACGCCGACGATCGCCACATTCTCCCCCGGCGCAAGCTGAGCGCGCCGCGAGACGTTCATAGCGCCGGCCAACGCTTCGCCGGGAAACGGTTTCCCCATCAACGAACGGGGAAGGGGCGCGACCTCGTCGGCCCTGGCCAGGTCATATTCCGCGAATGAGTGATAAGAGAGCATCGTTACGCGATCGCCGGGCGAAAGGTCTTTGACCTCCCTTCCGACGGCGTCTATGCGGCCCCAGGCTTCGCGTCCCGGGGCGCCGGCGTCGCGCGGGTAATTGAACCAGTTCCTGCCCTCCCAGAGCGGGATGTTCGACGAACTGACGCCACACCCCTCGATCTTAATCCGGACCTCGTGAGCGGACGGCTCAGGGATCGCGGCCTCGCCAATCTCCGTTTTCTGCGACCTCGCAATGACGGCGGCGCGCATTTTGGCCGCGACTGATCTTGTTGCTACAACTGTAGACGTATAGGCCATTATTTTGTTGTGGGAATTTCGGTCTCTTACGAGCGACGCGGCGAATCTATTCGCAAAGCCACGCCAAGGTTGGTGGGGAATTGGGGAAGAGAAGAGAAGATATGGTCAGAGGTGAGGGAGAAAGACGTTTCAACCGTCGCCTAACACGTCTATACAACGTGTTCACATCCCATACCGGTCGAAACGGCTTTTCACCCCTCACCTCTTTCCTCACCCTCAAACGAGCAGGCGCATCATATGATCCTGCTCGGAGCTTGTCGGTACGACTGCGAACAGAAAGGCTCGATTGACGAAGAAAATCGAAGGTAGACGATCGAGAAAAGAGGATCGAGAAAAGAGGATCGAGGAAAGAGGATCGAGGAAAGAGGATCGAAGATCGCCTTGGGCGCGATGACGCGATCTTAGATGCTCTATCCTCGATCTTCGTCTGCTGCGGGACTCGCGTATCCCTACGTGCAAGCGGTGGTAGGTGTTCTGGCTGAGCCAATTTGTCGTAGAGCTAAATTGCGCACGTAGGGATGCGCCAGTCCCCCGCAGCTGCGCCTACAAATAAAAAGACTGTCCGAGTTAGCCGCCTCCCCCAAGGCTTAACAACCCGGACAGTCCAGAACCCCGACACGTTGCGAGGTCTGCTCCCCAACAAACCTCGGCAGATGTCCCTGCTTCATCGTCGTGCGGGATGAGAATTCAGTAACTTCTCACGCCATTGAATTCTGCAATCAGCGCGCCAGAAAACTCACGCCCGGCGCAACATTCTCATAAACCTATGAGCCGATTGTTTTAATTAACTTTGCCCGGAGTGATCGTCCGCGTCGCAAGCGGCGTTGAAGCTGATCGATAGACTCCACTTCGAACAGAATGGAGACGAGGTCTTGTATGAATGAACTACAAGGTGTACGCTGTGCGATACACCAATCGCTCAAAAACCGAATACAGTAACTATGTGAGGAGTAAGCGCGACGAACCTGTCGTGCACATATTCAAGTATAAATCCAAAGACGAACCAGATAGGAAGATAGTCCCAGCTTATCAATCCTTTCAGGTGGTGGTGGCAGGTCGTATAATCCCAGGGGCAGACGCCCACACTTCGCCTTAATGTCCATCCAGCGGCGTATTCGACTAGCCAAATGCCTGCAACATATATCATTCCCCGCGCCACCCACGGTAGATGGCGCACTGCGTCATGCAGCGGCTCGAACAAGAAGACGGCCATGCCGTAGATTGGGAAACTCCACAGATATGACTGGCCCTTCAACCGCCAGTCCCGTTTACCCCTCAACCAGATCTCTTCAATCGCGGACCAGAAGACCTCCGCGCTCCATCCCAAAAATCCGTAAAGAAGAAATCGCGTCAACATCTCACCATGGATCTATCGCCCGATTTGCGCTTTGTCGGCGCCTTTCCGTACCTTCTCTAAAATATATAATCTTGTTCTATCGGCGCGCCGATTGCACAAATACATGAGCGGGACTTATAGCTCCTATAAGTCCCATAAGTCCTATCTTGGAGAAGAATTGGAAAAAATGTCTGCGCGAATCCCCGTGGCGACTTACCGCCTGCAATTCAATCACCTGTTCACACTGAAACAGGCCTCGACGATCCTGGATTATTTACACAGTCTGGGGATCAGCGATTGTTACGCCTCGCCGCTATTTATGGCCCGGCCGGGCAGTTTGCATGGTTACGACGTGATCGATCCCACGAAACTAAACCCCGAACTGGGGGCGCGTGAAGATTTCAATGAATTCTCGGCGCGGTTGAAAAAGCAGGGAATGGGATTGGTGATAGACGTCGTTCCGAATCACATGTGCATAGCCGGTTCGGGCAATCAATGGTGGAATGACGTTCTCGAAAACGGCCCGAGTTCGCGCTACGCTTCCTTCTTCGACATCGACTGGCGCCCGCCGAAACAGAATCTCGCGAACAAGACGCTGCTGCCCATACTCGGCGACCAATACGGCAGAGTGCTCGAAAACCAGGAGATCCAGCTCGTTCATCAGCGGGGCGCGTTCTTCGTGAACTATTACGAAACCCGGCTGCCGATCGCGTCGCGGACATCGATCTTTATACTCAACGCCGCGCTCGACGAGCTGAAGGGCGCGCTCGACGAAGCCCACCCTCACCGGCTCGAATTCGAAAGCATCATCACCGCCCTGTCTTATTTGCCGCCGCGCACCGAGACCGACCCGGAAAAAGTGCGCGAGCGGTTGCGCGAGAAAGGGATCGCCAAGCGGCGCCTTGCAGCGCTCGTCGCCGAGAGTCGCGAGGTGAGCGGCGCGCTCAAAAAAACCGTCAAAGAATTCAACGGCGTCCGCGGCGACGCGCGCAGCTTCGACCGCCTGGAAGAGCTGTTGGCCGAACAGGCTTATCTGTTATGTTTCTGGCGCGTGGCGGCGGACGAGATCAACTACCGCCGCTTCTTCGACATCAACGAATTGGCCGCCATTCGCGTCGAGGAGCCCGAGGTCTTCGCCTCGGTTCACGAAATGGTCTTCCGCTTGATAAAAGAAGGCCACGTTACTGGCTTGCGCATCGACCATATTGACGGACTTTACGATCCGGAACAATACCTTCGCCATTTGCAGGCCGGTTGCCGCAAAGCGCTTCGCCGTTCGTTCTCCGCCGCGGCGGATTACGGCTTACGGCGAGGATCGAGGATCGAGGATCGAACAGACGACGCGACTCTCAATCTTCAATCTTCTATCCTCGATCCTCAATCCACAATCGAACGCCCTTTTTATGTCGTCGTCGAAAAGATTCTGGGGCACGACGAGCGGCTGCGTGAAAGCTGGGCGGCGCACGGGACGACCGGGTACGGCTTCCTAAACCTGCTCAACGGCCTCTTCGTCGATGCGCAGAACGCCGAGGCGTTCGGCAAACTCTACCGGCGGCTGGCAGGCCTCGAGAGCGACTTCGCCGATGTGGCGTATGAAAGCAAAAAACTGGTCTTGCAGACGGCGATGTCGAGCGAGTCGCACATGCTGGCGCGGAGGCTCGACCGGATTTCGGAACAGAGCCGCTACACGCGCGACTTCACGCTCAACAGCCTGCAACACGCGCTGGGCGAGGTGATCGCCTGTTTCCCGGTCTATCGCAGCTACATTCGGCCAAACGACGATGAGGTCGGCGAGGAGGATCGCCGCTACATCTCAAGAGCCATCCGCAACGCCAAACGCCGCAACCCGACGGTCAGCGCGTCGATCTTCGACTTCATCGAATCGCTCCTGCTACTCCGTGATTCCGAAGGGATTGAAAGGGCCGAAATAATAGATGACGGCTGGCGGCGCGAACGGCGCGAGTTCGTCATGCGCTTCCAACAATTGACCGGGCCGGTGGCGGCGAAGGGCATCGAGGACACGGCGTTCTACCGCTTCTATCCGCTGGTTTCGTTGTGCGAGGTCGGCGGCGAGCCTTGGCGCTTCGGCGTCTCGCCCGCGACGTTCCACCGGCGCAACCGCGAACGTCTGGCGCTCTGGCCGATAGCGATGCTCGCCAGTTCGACCCACGACACCAAGCGCAGCGAGGACGCCCGCGCGCGCATCAACGCGCTCTCGGAAATCCCCGTCCGCTGGTACCGCGCCGTCCGCCGGTGGCAGAACCTGAACCGCGAACTGAAGACGGCGATCGAAGATAGCGCGGCGCCGGACGCGAACGAAGAGTATTTGCTCTATCAGACGCTCCTCGGCGCGTGGCCGCTCGACGCCGCTCTTGGCCAGGCCCTTGGCGCCATAGGACAGCCGCCGCAGTCGTTCGTCCAGAGAATTCAGGAGTACATGATCAAAGCGCTCAGAGAGGCCAAGATTCATTCGAGCTGGCTCAATCCTGACGAAGAGTACGAACAGGCCGCCCGCGATTTCATCTCGAAAATTTTGTCGCCCGACGGCGCGTTCGTGAGGGACTTCGTCGAATTCCAGACCCCGATCGCGCGCGCCGGGATGTTCAACTCGCTCTCGCAGACATTGCTTAAGGTTACCGCCCCCGGCGTCCCCGATTTTTACCAGGGGACCGAGGTCTGGGATTTCAGCCTGGTCGACCCCGACAATCGCCGGCCCATCGATTACGAACACCGCAAACGCCTGCTCGATTCATTGCGAGGCGAAGGGGCGAGCGACCGGGCAGCTCTGGCCGACGATTTACTGCGCTCGGCTCCGGACGGACGGATCAAGATGTTTGTTACAACCGGCGCGCTCAACTACCGCCAAAACAACCGCGAACTTTTCGAGCGAGGCGAATATCTGCCGCTGCAGCCGGCCGGCGAGCGCGAACGCCACGTCGTCAGTTTCGCGCGCAGAGTCGGCGGTAAGACAACGATAGTAATCGCCGCGCGGTTTTTCATCAGATTGACGCCTGGGGCGCCGGTCGGACGCGAGGCCTGGGGCGGCACGGCGATCCTGATGGGCGATGAACTCGCGGGCTGTTACCGCGACGTTTTTACTGGCAGGAGCGTCCGCGCGCGAAAGCGCACGGACAGCAATGAAGACGGCAGTGAACTGCCGGTGGCCGAAGCGCTCGCGCATCTGCCTGTGGCGCTGCTCGAGCGGGTTTAGGTCGGCTTTCAATTTTCTCCGGTTTCGCGATTTAGTGACGGTGCTGCTAGAGTAATCGCCATGAATGTTGAAAGCGCAATCAATTCTGATCCGCTCTGGTACAAAGACGCAGTCTTTTACGAAATCTACGTCCGAGGCTTTTACGATTCGAACGCCGACGGGATCGGGGATTTTCGCGGGCTGACTGAAAAGCTCGATTATCTGAAATGGCTGGGGGTCGACTGCCTGTGGCTGCTGCCGATGTACGCCTCGCCGTTGCGCGACGGCGGCTACGACATCTCGGATTACTATTCGATATTGCCCGAATACGGCGCTCTTGACGATTTCAAGAACTTCCTCGACGCCGCGCACGCGCGCGGCCTGAGGGTGATCATCGACCTGGTGCTCAACCACACTTCCAACGAGCACCTATGGTTCCGCGACTCGCGCAGCTCGGCCAATTCGCCGAAGCGCGACTGGTACGTCTGGAGCGAGACGGACCTGAAATACGCCGGCGCGAGGATAATTTTTCTCGACACCGAGCGGTCGAACTGGGCGTGGGACGAGCAGTCGGGCCAATTCTACTGGCACCGCTTCTTCAGCCATCAGCCCGACCTCAACTACGACAACCCCGAGGTCCAACAAGCCATCTTCGACGTCATTTCATTCTGGCTCGAGATGGGAGTTGACGGTTTCCGGCTCGACGCGGTCCCCTATCTTTACGAACGCGAGGGCACGAATTGCGAAAACCTGCCTGAGACGCATGCCTTCATCAAACGGCTGCGAAGATTCGTCGACGAAAGCTACCCTGGCCGGTTTCTGTTGGCGGAGGCGAACCAGTGGCCTGAAGACGTGGTGGCCTATTTCGGCCAGGGCGACGAATGCCACATGTGTTACCACTTTCCGATCATGCCCCGGCTCTTCATGGCGCTGCGTCAGGAAGACCGCTTACCCGTAGTCGAGATTCTGAACCGCACTCCGGCCATCCCCGAAACCGCGCAGTGGGGGATGTTCTTGCGCAATCACGACGAGTTGACGCTGGAGATGGTGACCGATGAAGAACGCGATTACCTTTACGCCGAGTTCGCGAACGACCGGCGAATGCGAATCAATCTGGGCATCCGCCGCCGGCTGGCGCCCCTCATGGACAACGGCCGCCGTCGCATAGAACTGCTCAACGCCCTGCTCTTCAGTCTGCCGGGCAGCCCGTTCCTGTATTATGGGGACGAGATCGGCATGGGCGACAACATCTACATGGGCGACCGCGACGGCGTGCGGACGCCCATGCAATGGTCGGCCGACCGCAACGCCGGGTTTTCAAAAGCCGATTTCGCGCAGTTGTATTTCCCCCTCAACATGGATCCGGTTTACGGTTATCAATCGGTAAACGTCGAGGCGCAGCAACGCCACACGACATCACTGCTGCACTGGATGCGCCAGATGATAACGCTGCGGAAAAAGCACCCGGTCTTCGGCCGCGGGTCACTCGAATTCCTGCACCCCGAGAACAGGAAGGTCCTGGCCTTCACTCGGAATTACGAGAGCGAGACCGTGCTTTGCATCTACAACCTCGCCCGGTCGTCGCAGCCAGTCCTGCTCGATCTGGGCAAGTACGAGGGTATGACGCCGATGGACTTGCAATACCAGGAGCCGTTCCCGCGCATCGAGGCGCGCCCCTATCAACTCGCCCTCAACGAGTACGGGTTCTACTGGCTCTTGCTAAAGAAATAGAGATGGAGAGACGGAGGGAAAGAGGGAAGGGGAGAGAAAGAGTAAAATTTCTCCTTCTCTTTATACCTACGTCTCTCCGTCTTTCCGTCTCTCCTTCTGTGTGGCGTATTTTCATCCGCATTCGCAGCCGGCGGCGCAACTCATCCTTCTCACGTTTGACGGGGAGGCGGTAGCGCGTCCCAAGGCTGATATTCTGCGGCCAGGGGCGCGCCGCGCCGTCGGAGATCATTGTCGCCGCGTTGACCATCAACCGCACGCAATGGTCCATCATCCGCGCGCGATAGTCGGCGATGAAAGCTTCGTAGTCGATGCCGTAAGAGAAGTCGTAAGTGAGCGGCAGGGTCTCCTGTACGATTATATCGCCAGTATCGACCTTCGACTCGACGAAATGCACGGTCATGCCGATCTCGCGCTCGCCGTTGTAAAGCTCCCAGAAGACCGGAGGCCCGCCGCGGTAATATGGCGCCAGCCCCTGATGAATATTGATCGAGCCGAGGCGCGGAATCCTGAAGACGCATTCTTTCAGGATGTTCGTTCCCCAGACGATGCCCAAATCGGCCTCCGCCGCGCGCATCAATTCCATCGCTTCTTCGGTGTGATAGTTCGACAGGAAATGGACTGACACGCCCAGATCCCCCGCAAATAGGCCCAACGATTGTTGGACCTCGCGGATCCGATCCGCCGAGCCGCGACCCGAATCGCCTCTCCAGGCGAGCCGGCGCAGCCCTCTCATCGCCGTCGCGACATAGCCCTCGTAGCGGATCGAGCGGCGCACTTTCTCGCGCAGCCCGTAGATCCGGCGATTTACCTGAGTCTCAACAAACACGCCGGCGACTTCCACTCTATCGAGATTCAATAAATTTCCCAGCAAAGACTCGGCGTCGCCATGCGTAAGCACAATTACACGTAGTTTCTTGTTGTCAGAAATCATAGCCTCTACAACCAATAAATTTGTTGTTTTGTAACGGCTGAATTCGGGAATAGGTTATCCAGCCCAAGGAAGCGCTTGGAAATTCCGCGTCTTCGGAGAACTTCCAAGCGCGTTCCGAGAGATTGGTTATGGGATCGCTTATGTTCTAATCGGGTAGGTTGTAATGAGGAGTGAGGAATGGCGGAAAATAAAAGCCATGAGATAAGACAAAGGAAGGAAAAGGGTAGATCAATTATTTCGGCGGGCGTCTTTTTTCTCTTTTGTCCATTGACATCTCTTATTTTCGACGTCCCTTGTTTCAAATAATCAGGGAGCTTCTGCGGTCAAGATATGGCGATTGCTCAGCAAGATTCGAGCCACGGCCTCTCTAATCACTGTGACGTTTTCACATAACGATTCGCGCTAAGTATTGTATGGAAACGCCGGGTTATAAAAGTAAGCGATATCGCCATCGATCATATTCCAAAAGATCGCCGGCGCGGCGCTCAACTTTCCTTGCGGGTCATACAGCGCGAGCGGGAAACTTCCGTTCCGGCGAAAGCCACTTGAAAGCAAAGCTTCTTGCGCGAATTCAGTAGACGCCACCGCCAAAATCTCGCACGTCTCGGGGTCGGCCTCCGCTATTTTTGCGGCTAGCCCGTATGCGGCGTTCCAATCCGCTTGTTTATCCCGACCCACATCATCCTCGTGGGTCAAGCGGATATCAATGATTCTGGCCTGCCCTCCCACCCGCGCCAGCAGGAAATACCCCTGAATCCGAGATTCTTTCAAAATTGAAAACCCCGCTATCTCGGCCGCCGGACAGCGAAGCCAGTAATTCAAATAGCGCGCGCATCGTTCCGGCGTCGGATGCGCAACCCCTGAATGCCGCTTCAACAGAGGGGGGAAGGAAGAATCAAAAGATCGCATGCGGGCGGCGGACCAATTTTCAGCGATCACTCCGGCCGGCGCGCGGCTCCACAAGATGTTGCGCGCCAGGCGCGCAACATCTTTGCCAATTCCTTCCGTGGGGCGTGTGCAAAATTGCTTCCAGGGGCGCACTACGCGCGCGAAGATGCTGACTGTTCCGGCCACTCCGTAATTCAACCTGGGGATGGCGGCGCGCGCATAGTCCGACCCGCCGACTACTATGGATGTCTCCGCAAAGTTCAGTACCTTCTTTCTGAGCATCGACCCTGCGCCCGGAAATTCCCGACTGCCGATCCAATCCGTGAAGCAGAGACACGTCACAATTCCGCCTGCAAAGCCCAGGTTGATTGGCCACACGCCGCAATGCGCCTGGACGTCATTTCCCTGCGTCAGCAGATAGCTGCGCGTCCCTTCCCAACTGGGGCCATCCTCAAAATATTTCCACCGTAATAAGCGGCGGTCGACGAACGGCGCGTCGGGCGCGGCTTTAAAGGCGGCGAGCAAAGCCTCCGCCACGGCGTCCAGGTCGGTAATAGTGGTTGATTGAAATTGTAACGCGATTTCCCCCATCTCACCCCGCCGCAGGAATTCTGTTTTTAAGATGGTGGAGAGTCGCTGCAAAAGACAGGAGATGTTCAACAGCCTCTACTGGTTGGGAGTCGCGTAAACCGCTCAATGTCCATGCAATGTCGTCATAATGACCTGTTTTGATCTCGACGCGGCGGCCGGGAAAACGCTGCTGCAGTTCGGCAAGAGGCAAAGTCTGCAGGCGTAATGGCGTGAACCTGTAAGCCAGTACCACTTTCAATGGGTTATTATTCGAACAGGGGGGCTTCGAAACTAGGTTCAGGGTTTCGATTAGCTTCATTACAACTTCATTGCCAAAGCCGCCTGTCGCAACCTCGGCCGTTTGTGACACCGCGATTGTGAGGCAACATTCGAGCCACGATACCTAGTGAAGGGCTGCGCATTGAAAGTCGGATTTAGACTACGAAATCCTGAATGATATTCTTTGTCTGGTTATAGATCCGCTGATTATAGATGGGTTGTAGGTTTCAGCTTTTTCGTAGCGCCAAGGTGAACGTACCGCCGCCAAACATCAACCGTATGTCATTACTGCGAGGTTTTCACATAACAGCGCAAAACTTCCGCGACGCTCCACGCCTGAGATATACAGCCGCGGGGCGCGTACTGGCCTTCGGCGTCGAAGATCTCGCTGATCGAACCGACGCAGGCTTCGCTGAGGTGCGCCTTGAACCCGTCAAGGAACCGTCGCGCGGTCTGATATTGACCCGGATAGACTTTGAGCCACGCGTCGATGAACGGCCCGATCAACCAGGCCCAGACCGTCCCCTGGTGATAAGCCGCGTCGCGCGAGCGCAGGTCGCCGTCGTATGTCGGCTTGTAGTCGGGGTGACCGGGCGCGAGCGAGCGCAGACCGACCGGCGTCAACAGCCGATCTGTGACCACGTCGAGCGCGGGTTTCCATTTGTCTTCGTCAAGAACCGGGTACTTCAGCGAGAAAGATAGCAACTGGTTAGGGCGGCAGGCCGGGTCGTCACCGCGCTCTCCGTCTACGACGTCGAAAAGGTAGCCACCCTCCGGATACCAGAAGCGGTGATTGAACGATTGGCGGACGTTTTCCGCGCGCTCGACGAGCGCTTGCGCCTCCTGTTCGTCCGGAGCGTCCTCCTCGGAAGCCCATTCGGCGAGCAGCCGCAGCGCGTTGTGCCAGAGCGCGTTGATCTCGACGGCCTTGCCGCGGCGCGGCGTAACCACCCAATCGCCGACCTTCGCGTCCATCCAAGTTAGCTGGTAACCCGCCGCGCCCTGGCTGAGCAGTCCGTCGCGCGGGTCGACGCCGATGCCGAACCGCGTGCCATGAATGTGATGACTCACGATGTCGCGCAGGACCGGGAGGATCAAACGCAGGGTCTCGCGGTCGTCCGTCGCCTGGAGATAGCGGTCGAGCGCGTGAAAGAACCAGAGAGTCGCGTCGGCCGTATGATAGCGCCCCTCCCTCTCGCCTTCCGGGAACAGGTTCGGGATCAGCCCGTCGCGCACGTAATGCGCGAAAGTCCGAAGTATCCACCCGGCCTCGGCTAAACGCCCGGTGGCGAGCGTCAATCCTTCGAGGCTGATCATAGTGTCGCGCCCCCAGTCGGTGAACCAGTGATAGCCGGCGATCACGGTGCGAACGTCATCGCCGGCGGCGCGCGCGCGCGCGGCCTCTTCGACACGCCCGGCCGGAATGATGATGAACTGATCCGACGCCAGCGCCATTTCCGCGCCGAACCCGGTTTGCGCCTGCGCCGTAGTCATCGACAGCAACCTCTCGCGGCGCTCGATTTCGGCGGGCAGCGCCTCGCGCGGCGAGAGCGCGTAGATCGTCGCCCACGACTCGGTTGAAGCGATCAGCGTGGCGTCCCGATCTGGCCATAATGAGACGCTGAAATAGCCCGGACTCCACAAGACGCCCTGCGAGTCGTAACCGCGCCGCGCCTCCACGCGATAGAAAAGGTCTTTGATGACGCCGCGGTCGAGAGTCAACGAAGCGCCCTCGCCGAGAAGCCGCATCCGCAGCGGCGGGTAATCCGGCCCGATGACCTCGTACCTGTCCTCGACGATCATCAGCGTATATGGATCGGACGGAGGGTCGCTGACCAGACCTTCGTGCGGGCGGAAATGGATCGCGGGGCGCAGTTCGATCCGCGCCGGCCCTTGCCCGGAAATCAACCTGTAGTTGATGTGAACCGTGTTCTGGAGGTGAGGCATCACCACGCGCTTTTCGAGCGTCACGTCGCCGACCTTGTACTGCCAGACTGGCAGGCCCATCTCCAGGCGGAATTCGGACAGAATGTCGGCGCAGGGCATTGTCACCTCATCGGGCCTGCGCTCTTCGCCGCAAAGCTGGGCCGCCGATCCGCCGGGCGGATGCAGCCGCTCGATCAAATGGTTGAACATCATCGTTCGGCCGAGCGGCGCGGGCAGCGCCGCGATGAGCAGCCCGTGAAATCGACGCGTCGCGACGCCGGCGACCGTGCCCGACGCGTAGCCGCCGAGGCCGTTGGTGACGAGCCACTCCTTCCTGAGAAAATCTTCCGTGTCATGCTTTCCGGGCCATTCGACGCTGCGGATCATTTCGTTCATCGCCTCTTCTTTCTGACCGCTTTCTTTCTGATCGCTTGCTCATGAGCGCGGCGCTGTAACCGCTTGCTTACGCGCGCGGCGCTGTAATTCAATGCGGCGGATCATTTCTTTGACCGCCTCTTCCTCTCCCCTCTCCACTCAGCTTCCCTTTGCCGCCTGGCCAACAGAATCTTCTCTTCCGGCATTGGCGCCGGGCCTAGCGCCATCGCAGCGTGGCCTGGCAAAAGCCAGTTCTCTTCCGTGTCGAGCGGGGGCGCGCCCAACCCGCCGTAGCGCGGGTCTTCGCTCGACCACAGAACCCGCCACACCATCCCTTCCGGGGGGGCAAGCAGCGGTTCGGGCGCGGGGGTGAGATTCAGATCGAGTCCGAGATTGACGAGCAGCAGGCGGTCGTTATTGTCTTCGCCGAAGAATCGTAAGACGAACGCCTCGCCGCCGAGCGCGGCGCCATCTCGATCGCACGCCGGGTCGCCGAAGACGGCGTCTTCGCGCCGTAGCCTCAGCAGATCGCGATGCATCTCGTAAATCGCCGAATGGCGCTCGCGCTCGGACAGGTCGAGTTTCGACCGCTCGAAGGTCCGATCGTCGCAGGGGTTGTCCAGGATTGACTGAGCTTCGGGCGTCGCGATGCTAGGGAATTGCGTGAGGAACTCCGCGCGCCCATTGCGGACGAGCGGCCCCAACTCCTTGTTGTGATCGGCGAAGAAGAGGAAGGGACTCGACGCGGCGAATTCCTGTCCCTGGAAGAGCATCGGCGTGCCCGGAGCGAGCAGCGTTAGCGCCGTCATCGCGCGGTAGAGTCCGGGGCCGGTCATTTGATGGCATCGCTCGCCGCGCGCGGAATTCGAGATTTGATCGTGGTTCTGAATGAAGGTGACGAATGCGGAGGGCGGAATCTTCAGACTGGGCGTCCCGCGTCGCCACTCCTGCCATCTGTACCACTGCCCCTGATAGAGGTAGCCGTATTTGACAGCCGAAATAAACTCCTGTGGCTTGCCCAGATAGTCGGTGTAATAGGCCTCGTTACGCCCGGTCATCGCCACCATCGCGCTGTGATGAAAATCGTCGTTCCAGAGCGCGTCAATTCCATAACCGCCCTGCTCCGGCGGACGGACGAGGATTGTCTCCTGCGACTCGTTTTCGGCGACGATGATGATCGAACGCGCGCGTGCGGATGCGCGCGCGCGACGAGTGATGGCGGCCAGAATATGATCCGCCGACAGGTCGTAGATGTTTTGTGTCGCGTCCAGTCGCAATCCGTCGAGGTGAAATTCATCGATCCAGTAGCCGGCGTTGGCGATGAAATATTCGCGGACGGGGCCGGCGTTCTCCGCGCCGAAATTGATCGCGGCGCCCCAATCGGTCGTGTAGCGGTCGGTGAAGTAGTCTTCGGAGAATTCCCTCAGGTAGTTCCCATCCGGCCCCAGGTGGTTGTAGACGACGTCGAGAATAACGCCGAGGCCGACCGCGTGGGCGCGATTGACGAAGCGTCTGAAGTCGTCGGGAGAGCCGTAGAGGCGCGACGGCGCGAAAAGATTCACGCCGTCGTAGCCCCAGCCGAACTTTCCAGGGAAATCGGCCACCGGCATGACCTCGATCACGGTTATTCCCAAACAGGCGAGTTCGTCGAGTTCTCGCTCGGCCGCGGCCCACACGCCTTCGCGCGTGAACGTCCCGATATGCATTTCATAAATGACCTGGCCGCGCAGATTCACGCCGCGCCAGTCCTGATCGGTCCATTCGAATATCTTCGGGGCGACGACCTGCGACGGGCCGTGGGGGCCTTCGGGTTGATAGCGCGAGGCTGGATCCGGGTAGAGTCGCTCCCCATAATCCAAACGGAAGCGGTAAAGAGCGCCTTCGCCCACGGATCGGACTACGCCGGAGAAATAACCCTGATCTTCCGGCGCCAACTCGAAAGTTCGGCCATTAGAGTCGCGTTCGGCCCCGCCCTCGATGACCACCTCGACCGAGTGGCGGCGTGGCGCCCAAACGCGAAAATTTGTTCCCCCTTGCGGCAAAATATTTGCCCCGATATGAAGTGGGCAATGGAGTTCATTTGTCATTTGTCACCGGTCAATTGTCATTTGTCACTGGTCATTTGTCATCCGCCGTGGCCTTTGCATTAAAATTGGCGCCAATGGCCAGTGGCCAATGACCAATTACCAATAACCGACGACTGATGACCTACTGACCCGCTCTGACGCGCGACGTCACTGGGCGTCGCTTCTCAGGCGTCAGGGCCGACTTCACCTCAGCTTCGGCCCTGAGCCAGTCATTTATATCATCACCGTGGCGCATGCCGCGCTCCTCGTAAATTTCATAAGCGCGCCGCGCGATCAGTTCGAGTATATTGATCTGTCCATCACTCTCATATTCCTCGGCCGTAGCTTGACCCTTTCTTCTCGTCGAGGGGGCTTGCGGAATTTCCGGAGTTTCAGCCAATGATTTATCGGATTTCTTATTCTCTTTCATTATCAACTCTCCATTGAGATAAAAGCACGCAATCGCACAAACAGAACCTGCCAAGGCCCACGCCTGCCGCCCTGCTGCGGCTGCAATCTTGAATCTACTGAGTCTGCCTTAAGCGCCAATTAGGCAATCCCCATTCCATTTCGTCGCTGTTTTCGCTTCTGCATGCCATTTGCAGCAAGGTCATATCGTGCGCCCGCGCGTCCTACTGTCTGGTCAGAATGACCAGAAGAACTACAGTCGTGTATAGACGCAGAACAAAGGGTGTCAAAGAGCGCGGCCCAAGGAAATATGATTATGATCAATAATGTTTCTGATTTGAATGGAGCTATGCGTACTTCCTCGACGGGACCGTTCCCCGCCAACACGAGCGTCTACCGCCCAAATTTGCGCTACGAGGTGGAGCGGGTCAGCAACGAGGGCGAGAAGCGATTGTCGCTGGTGCGCTTGCTGAGAGAGACTGATGGCGGCGGGGTCGTTTACGCCGCGACGGTCAGGGAGGTCAAGGCAGTCACCGATTATTTGAAACGGGTCGGCTTCGACGTCGCGCCTTATCCGCATCTTCATGGACAATTGGGGCAACTGGGGGAACTGGGGCGACTGGGGGAACTGGGGGAACTGGGGGAACTGGGGCAACTGGGGACGGACAAGAAGCTAAGGGACCGGAACCGTTTCCTCTCCGGTGATTTGAAAGCGATCATCACAGTCAGCGAATGCGGCGCGGCGCCCCTCGGTATGGGCCACGGTATGAATACGGACGCAGAGATCGACAAACCCGACATCAGATTCGTGATCCATTACAACATGCCGATGTCGCTCGAAGATTACCATCGGGAATCCGCTCGCGCGGGCCGCGACGGCCTTCCGGCGCGATGCGTGTTGTTGTTTCAGATCGCCGACCGGCGCGCGCAGTCGTTCGTTATGAACGGGCGGTCCCCGAAGCCCGAGGAGGTGGTCGCGGTTTACGCGGCGCTGGAAACGCTAGGAGCGGATCTCGCGCCAGCGCCCCTGGAACTAATACAAACGAGCGCGAGCGATGCGCCCAGGATCAAGGTGCGCGCGATACTTTCGCTGCTCAAAAACATGGGTTTCATAAAAGAGCGCCGGGGAGCGCGCTACACGCTTCTCAAACGAGACCTAGGCGAGCAGGAGATGAGACGGCTGGCGGGCGAATACACGAGCAAAGGCGAGAGCGACCGTGAAAAACTGGAACGGATGACGCTCTACGCGCAAAGCCCCGAATGCCGGTGGAAACTGATGCTCGAACATTTCGGCGCGCGTATGGGACGGACGGAACGGATGGGATTGAAAGAGTGCGGCCATTGCGACAACTGTTTCCTCACGATCGCCGAGCAGGCGCGCGCGCCTGAAGGCCCGTCCAAGCCCGATTTCATCGATCTGCTTTTCAGCCATAGCCAGGGGGACCAGGGGCGCCAGAAGGAAGAGTCGCGAATCAGGCCGGGCGACGTGGTCAAATTGCCCGCCCATGGAGAGGTCAAAGTCAAGGCGATCGAGGGAGACAAGATCGTCGTCAGCCTGCCCGACGGCGAGACCAGAAAGTTCAAGCAGGAATGGGTAATCAGGTGAATGTCAAATGACATCAGCGGCGAACTGTCATTCTTGAATCCTGAATTTTTGAGGAGCGTCGCGGCCCGCCCCATCAGGATTCTCTCGGAATACCTCGAGCCTGCGGAACGTATGCGGCGCGCGCGCATCCGCGACACGATAGTTTTCTTCGGATCCGCCCGCTCGCTCGCTCCCGAAGAGGCCGAGCGTAGAATGGCCGGGCTCCGCGATGAGGTCGAACGCGTGGGCGAGGCGCCCCCCGAATTGAAAGCCGAGTTGTCGCGGGCGGAATACGCCGTCAGGATGTCACGCTATTACCGGGACGCCATGGAACTGGCGCGCCGCGTGACCGAATGGTCGAAATCCCTGACTGGCAATCACCATTTCATCGTCTGCTCCGGAGGCTCCGGCGGAATGATGGAAGCGGCCAATCGCGGCGCCGCGATGGCGGGCGGCAAGACCATCGGCCTACACATCGACCTCACCACCGGGGAAATAGTCAACCCCTACGTCACGTCCGACCTGGTCTTCAGATTCCATTACTTTTTCATGCGCAAGTTCTGGTTCGTCTATCTGGCCAAAGCGCTGGTGATCTTCCCCGGCGGATTCGGAACGATGGATGAACTCTTTGAAGTGTTGACTCTGATTCAGACCAAGAAACCGCGCAAAACCATGCCGATCATCCTGTTCGGCGAGGCGTTCTGGAAAGAAGTCGTTAATTTCGACGCTCTATTGAAATGGGGAACGATCGGCGACGAAGACCTGCGCCTTTTTCTGACTACCGATTCCGTAGACGACGCCTTCAATTACCTCAGAAGCCGCTTGGAAGCGCTTTATCCATCAGCGGAAAAGTTGGACGAGGTGAAACTCACCTAATCGGCATATCAATTGCCCGCTAATCCGAGAGACAGGAAATAACGAAAAGGCGCCACGCGGTAACTATATATTTGTTACCGCATGGAAAGTAACGAATATATCGTTACTGCGGGGGTTTTCTGAGGAGGGAATTATGTTCAATTTGATGACTCAAAACTGGTGGGCTATTGCGCTGCGCGGGCTGGTCGCCGTGTTGTTCGGCATCGCCGCGTTTTTATGGCCGGGCATCACGTTGTGGGCGCTGGTGGCGCTCTTCGGCGCGTTTGCGCTGGTCGATGGAATCTTCGCGTTGATCGAGGCCTTCAGGCACGGCGTCGAGAGGGAGCGTTGGTGGGGGCTGATATGTGAAGGCATCGTCGGCATCGCGATAGGCGTCGTGACATTCACCTGGCCGCGGCTGACCGCCATGGGATTGCTCTACCTGATCGCGTTCTGGGCGATTGTGACCGGCGCGCTTGAGGTTATTACGGCCATCAGGCTGCGCCACGAAATCAGTGGTGAATGGTTGATGGCGCTGATCGGCATTATCTCAATGCTGTTCGGATTTTTGCTGGTGGCGTTCCCGATGGTGGGCGCGCTTTCGGTCGTCCTGATGATCGGGGCGTTCGTTTTCGCCATGGGCGCGCTAATGATCGCGCTCGGGTTCAAACTGCGGTCGCTGCGGCATCCGGGCGGAGAGATCCCACATGTTCGACACGCCGCGCCAAGTCACTGAGTGGCGGTGGGTAGTGGACATTGGGTTGTGGATAGTGGGCGGTGAAGAGGGTTAAAACTACCCACTGTCCACTACCCACTGCCAACTATTTTCCGAAGGAGGCGGATTATGGGAAAGGCAGTAGGCATTGATCTTGGGACGACCAACTCGGTGGTCGCGGTGATGGAAGGCGGCAAACCGACCGTCGTCATCAACAATGAAGGCAGCCGTCTGACTCCGTCCGTAGTGGCCTTCACCAAAACCGGCGAGCGCTTGGTCGGGCAGATAGCGCGCCGCCAGGCAGTGCTCAATCCAGAAAACACAATCTATTCGGCCAAACGCTTCATCGGGCGCCGCTACGGCGAGGTTCAGAGCGAGATCAAGAACGTTCCGTACAAAGTCGTCGCCGGGCCGAACGATGCGGTGCGCTTCGACATCCAGGGCAAGCAATACGCGCCCGAAGAGATTTCAGCGCAGGTCTTGCGCAAACTTGCCGACGACGCGGCGAAATATCTCGGCGAAAAGGTGACTGACGCTGTCATCACCGTGCCGGCTTATTTCAACGACGCGCAGCGCACGGCCACCAAAGACGCGGGCAAGATTGCGGGCCTCAATGTTCTACGAATCATCAACGAGCCGACGGCCGCCGCGCTCGCCTATGGCGTGGACAAGAAGGGCAGCGAAACCGTGATGGTCTTCGATCTGGGCGGCGGAACCTTCGACGTCTCGATCCTGGAGGTCGGAGAAGGCGTCTTCGAGGTGAAGGCCACGGCCGGGGACACGCACCTGGGCGGCGACGATTTCGACAAACGCGTCGTGGATTGGCTGGCCGAAGAGTTCAAACGCGACCAGGGTATCGACCTGCGCGCCGACCGACAATCGTTACAGCGGCT
>DASTMP010000441.1:0-55005 GCA_035714085.1 Blastocatellia bacterium | reverse complement strand
CACTTTCTTAACCGGGCCGCGCAGGTGGGCCGCGGCCTTCTCCTTGTCGGTGAAGCGCCCGGTGGATTCGACGACTATTTGCGCGCCGACCTCCTCCCAGGGGATCTTGGCCGGGTCCTTCTCGGCGAAGACGCGGAATTCGTCGCCGCCGACCTTGATGGTGTTTTCGGTGTAGGAGATATCTTCTTCGAGATTGCCGAGGATAGAATCGTATTTGAGCAGATGCGCGAGCGTCTTTGTGTCGGTCAAATCATTGACCGCGACGAAGTCAATCTCCTTGTCTCCCAGCGCCGACCGCAGGACGTTGCGCCCGATCCGGCCAAAACCATTGATGCCAACTTTGATTGCCATTTTTCTTCTCCTGTTCAGATTGATTGGATATTGATTCGATCAAGCGGCGGAAACGACGGGAACTGACGCCTCGCTTGAAGTCGAGCAAAGTATCTTAGCCGATTTAGGCTGTCAACCTCGCCGACCTTGAATGGTGATGAATATGCCGAATGCCGATGATTCATTACGCTCATCTCCGGCGCTGCGGCGCCCCTGTTAAATCGGGCTCGGACGCGTTTCTTGACAACTCTCGCGAGCGGTGGCTATAGTCCGATTCATGGCATATCCGTTGCAGTCAGACGATAAATCACTGAGCGGGAAGAGGGCGCAGGTGCGCAGCACAACGGTCCTTGCGGTTCGTCGCGACGGCCGCGTAGTGATCGCCGGCGACGGCCAGATAACGATGGGCGAGACGATCATGAAATCGGGCGCGCGTAAAGTCCGGCGCCTGTACAACGACAAAGTGGTGGCCGGGTTCGCCGGGGCGAGCGCGGACGCGTTTGCGCTCTTCCAACGCTTCGAATCGAAGCTGGAGCAGTTTCACGGCCAGTTGAACCGAGCGGCGGTCGAATTGGCCAAGGATTGGCGCACCGACAAGATAATGCGCAATCTGGAGGCGCTGCTGATCGTCTCCGACAGCCAGAGCACGCTGGTCATCTCCGGCAACGGCGACGTGATCGAACCTGACGACGGCATAGTCGCCATCGGCTCCGGCGGCCCCTACGCGTTGTCCGCGGCGCGCGCGTTGGCCAGGCACACCGATTTTTCCGCGCGCCAGATCGCGGAGGAAGCGATGAAGATCGCTGGCGAAATCTGTATCTACAGTAATTTGAATCTGGTGCTCGAAGAAATTTAAAACTGGTGGTTGGCGCCTGGTGGTTGGTGGTTGGCGGAGGGCGCCACTAACCACCAGGCGCCAATCACCAATCACCAACTTTTATGGTTATTTACCTTTCAGGCGAAATCGAAGACCAGTTGAGTCTGGACGATCTGACGCCGCGTCAGATCGTCGCCGAACTCGACAAACACGTGGTCGGGCAGACGGCGGCCAAGCGCGCCGTCGCGGTCGCCTTGCGCAACCGCATTCGGCGACAGAAGCTTCCGGCCGACCTGGCGCAGGACGTGATGCCGAAGAACATCATCATGATCGGCTCGACCGGCATCGGTAAGACCGAGATCGCGCGGCGTCTGGCGCGGCTCTCGTCCTCGCCCTTCCTCAAAGTCGAAGCGTCGAAATTCACCGAGGTCGGCTACGTCGGGCGCGACGTCGAATCGATGATCCGCGATCTGACGGAGATTGCGATCGACATGGTCCGCGCGGAGAAAGTGGAGGAGATCGCCGACAAGGCCCAGCAGAACGTCGAAGAGCGCCTCCTCGATCTGCTGCTGCCGCCGAACAAGGCGGCGTCGTTCGACTCGTCCATCGACGTGATCGAGAGCAGCGAGGGCGCCGCGCTCGATTCTTACAACCGGACGCGCGAAAAGTTCCGCCAGCAGTTGCGCGAAGGGAAGCTCGATGCGCGCATCGTCGAGATCGAGGTTCGCGAACGCAACTTCCCGTCATTCGAGATCTACACCAACCAGGGCATCGAGGAGATGGATATCAACCTCAAAGACATGATGCCCGGACTCTTCGGCGGCCGCACAAAAAACCGGCGGATGCGCGTTGACGAGGCGATGGAATACCTGATGCAGGAGGAGGAGCAGAAGCTGGTCGATATGGATCAGGTCGCCCGCGTCGCCCTGGAACGCGTCGAATCGTCGGGAATCATCTTCCTGGACGAGATCGACAAGATCGCCGGGCGCGAATCGGGCCACGGCCCCGACGTGTCGCGCGAAGGCGTGCAGCGCGACATCCTGCCGATCGTCGAAGGCACCACGGTCAACACCAAATACGGCATGGTTCGCACAGACCACATCCTCTTTATGGCGGCGGGAGCGTTCCATGTCTCCAAGCCGTCAGACCTGATACCCGAATTGCAGGGCCGGTTCCCGATTCGCGTGGAATTGCAACCGCTGACCGTCGATGACTTCAAACGCATCCTGACCGAGCCGAAGAACGCCCTGATCAAGCAATACAAGGCGTTGATGGAGACCGAAGGCGTCACGCTCGAAGTCACCGAAGACGCGATTGACGAAGTGGCCAATTTCGCTTTCAAGGTGAACGAGACCACCGAAGACATAGGCGCGCGCCGCCTGCACACGATCCTGGAGAAAGTCCTCGACGAGATTTCGTTCGAAGGCCCCGATCTGAAAGAGAAACGCCAGATTATAGACGCCGCCTACGTGCGCAAGATGCTGGCAGATATCGTGAAGAATGAAGATCTCAGCAGATACATTTTGTAAAATCGCGACGGAGCGACGGGGAGACGGGGAGACGGGGAGACGGGGAGACGGGGCGAGACCGGGTTTCCTGAGTCTCCTTCTCGCCCAGTCCTCTCTTCGCCCCGTCGCCTTATTCCTCTTTCTCTCCGTCTTCCTGGCCGCTTGTGGCAAAATCGGCGATCCGCAGGCGCCGCTTGTGCGCGCGCCGCTCCGTACCGAAGCTCTGAGCGTCGAGCAGCGGGGCGCGCATCTCATCTTGAGCTTCCCCTTCACGCGGGAACTGCGCACGAAGCTGCAACGCATCGACGTTTACCGCCTGGTCGAGCCGACCGACGCGCCGATGGGTTTACCGATCGAAACCTATTCCGAAAGAGCCAGCGTGGTCTATTCGATCCTGGCCGATGATGTCCCGCTCGGCGGCTCCAGCGTCATATACAACGACGCGTTGAATGTGAAGAGCGAGATGCAAAGTAAGCGTTACCGTTACGCGGTTCGGATGTTCAACTCCGCCGGACAGGCCCACGATTTCTCGAACCTCGCGTCGATCGAGCCTCTCCTTAACATGGCTCTGCCCCCTTCAGGTTTGGCGGCGAAGCAGTTCGAGACACAGATCGAAATCACCTGGGATCCGCCAGCGGGCAATATAAATGAAACCTCCCCGGCCAACGTCGCTGGATACAACATCTACCGGCGCCAGGGAGGCGCATTATCCAAGATCAACGCCGAACCATTGGGCGAGCCGCGTTTCAACGACCGCGCCTTCCAGTTCGGCGCCAATTATCAATACATAGTGCGAAGCCTTTCGTTTAAGCCCGGCTCGACCAGTCTGAGCGAATCGATTGAGAGCGATGACAGCAAGCCGCTCGATCACACGCCGAAAGACACCTTCCCTCCTGCGCCGCCGAAGCCGATCACCATCGCTTCGATCAACAGTATAGTCAGCCTCTTCTGGCCGCTCAGCTCCGAACCCGACGTCGTCGGTTACAACCTCTACCGGACCGAGGAGGAGAGCGCTCCGCCCGAGAAATGGGTCAAGATCAATCCGGAACTGTACAAGAACGCGTCATTCCGCGATGATCACGTGCAGGTAGGCAAGAAATATTTCTACCAGATCACTGCCGTTGACTCTTACGGCAACGAGAGCGTCCGGTCGGAGACGGTGAGCGAGACAGTCGCCCCTTGATCAAGGATCGAGGATAGAAGGTTGCGGCATCCGTAGGATCTTCGATCTTCGATCTTCGATCTTCGATCTTCGATCTTCGGCGGTTTATGGCAGGTAAGACTGCAACATACGGATCACGTTTTCGCCCATGATCTTTCTGATCTCGTCTTCATTGAACCCCTCTCTCAGCAAAGCGTCGGTGATCTGAACTACGCCCGTGGCGTCGAAGGGGGCTTTGACCGCGCCGTCGTAATCCGACCCCAGGGCCACGTGATCGATCCCCATAATATTGGCTGTGTAGCGAATGGCTTTCGCAATAGCCGCCGCGTCGCCCCCGCAGACGGCCGTATCCCAGAAGCCGATGCCGACGATTCCTCCATTGTTCGCAATCGCTTTGAGCTGGCCATCGCTCAAGTTGCGTGTGTTGTCGCATGTCCCTTTTACGCCGGTGTGCGAAACGATCACCGGCTGGGCGGCTATTCGCAACACCTCGTCGATTGTCTTAGGCGAGGCGTGGGCCAGATCGATGAAGACTCGTTTCTCTTCCATTCGCCACACCAAATCCCTGCCCTTGTCGGTCAGGCCGTATTTATCGACGCCGTGCGCCGACCCGGCCATTTCGTTGTCGAAAAAATGGGCCATGCCGATCATCCGGAACCCCGCGTCATAGAGGCGGTCCAGGTTGTTCACATCGCCCTCGAGCGCGTGCGCGCCTTCGAGGCCCAGGAAGCCGCCAACGATTTCGGTATCCGTCTTGCGCCGTTCGAGAAAATTTGTCACATCCTGGCGGGTGCGCAGGATCACGAGCTTTCCATTCGAGCGCGCCGACGCTTCGTGTAAACGCCTGGCCTGATACAGCGCGCGTTCAGTCAGATTCCACCAGCTTGTGACTGGCCAGCGCTCGGCCAGCGCCAGCGGCGTGATGTTGTCGGTGTCGCCGCTGTTCGATTCGATGTTCATGCCGCGCGGCGTTTTTGTGACGACGGTGAACGCCTGCACGGCCACATTGCCTTCGACCAAACGCGGCAGATCGACGTGGCCCCAATCGCCCCTCTTCAACAGATCCCGATCCCACATCAGCGTGTCAGCGTGCAGATCAGCGACGAGCAGGTTTTTATGCAGCGCCTTCGCCCGCTCCGACGCCGCGTAAGGCGGCCCCTCGATCGTGGCGTTCATCCGCCGGCCCACGTAGCCGGGCAAGAAAAAGAAGAAGACGCCTAGCGCGGCGAGCAGAATTGCGCCCAAAACGATGAAGACCTTTTTCCTCATTCAAACGGCTCTCCTACCGTTGTTCCGCGTCGCCGCGGACATAAATGACAAGTTCTACGCCAGGTCTCAGTGTGTATGCCAGCGGCAATGCGCGCCAACCAGGCAGGCCGTTGAGTATCGATTGCTGGTTCACGTGGGCGATGATGATGGGCTGTGAAATTTGCGGCTGTCCGCTCGCGTCGGCGGGCAGCCTGCCCGAATAGTCCACATTCTTGTAATCGCGCAGATACCAGGGGAGTGGCCAGTATTCCGGCGACGCCAGGTAAATAGGCGTGTCCGGGCCTGATGGCAACTTGTCGGTCTCGCTTTTAATCGCCTGTATAAGCTCAAAGATGTTTTTATCGGTTTGCGCGTAGACGTAACCGTACTGCCCGTCGACATATGATATAAGGTCGAGGCTGCGCCCGACGCTGGTAAAATAGCCACTGCCGTTGCTGTTGTCGTCGTATTTTTCGAAATTGACCGTCCGCGTCAGGCGGACGTTGAAGATCAGGACCGCGACGAGCGCCGCCGCGCATAGCAGCCTGAGAGAGAGAAGAGGCGCAGCGCGGTAGATCCGCTGCGCGGCGTGGCCCGACAGAAGCGCCATTGGAATCAGGATGCTGATCATCAGCCATGGCGTCTTGTATCCGATGATCGAATAGACGAGCGTCAGTCCGAGCGTCCAGGCGGCGGTGAAGAGCCAGAACCGCGTCCCCCGCCGCGCGATGAAGATCCCGGCCGACAACGATCCGATGAGCAAAGGCAGCTCGAGTTTGAGCAGGACGCCGGTGTAATACCAGAAGCCTTTGACGTGTTCGCTATTACGGCGACTTGTCCAGAGCGCGACCGATTTGATCGCATCCAGCAATCCCTGCCAGTTCGTGAAGAAAGACGAGTAGAAGAAGATGTAGATAAAGATGAAGATGATGACCGCAGCCAGCGCGTGATCGAGCGTCGGCGCCACGTCCGCGCAATCGCGCCGGAACTCGCGCGCGAACGCGGCGAGCGCAATCTCGCGCCGCCCGACCAGTCTTCGCGTAATCTCCCAGGCTTCCGCGCATAGGGCGGCGATTATCAGGACGATGATGGTGATGATCGCCGTCTCCTTGGTGGCGAACAGTAATCCAGCGGAGGTCGCCATCAGCGCAAGCCAGGCGAAGTTCTTCGATTCGACGTAGCGCCACGCGCCGACAACAATCCCGAGCGAGAAACAGCCGAACGACATCTCGTGAATGAAGTCTCGCGAGAAATATACCAGGCCTGGCGAGAGCGCCATCAGTAAAGCCGCGACCGGCGTCCCGATCGAGCCTAAATGTTTTCTCAAAAACCAGACCATCAGCGCGGTCAGGACGCCGAACAGGGCGGGCGTAAATCGCAGCGCGAAATCGGTGGCGCCAAAAACGCGCAGCGCGAGGAGGGCGAAATAATAAAGCGTCGGGCCGTGATAATTTTCCGGATTGTATCTGTACTCGCCATGGTTGGCCAGGTTGAGCAGAAAATGGGAATTTACTCCTTCATCGTGGTGAAACGGCTTGACGCCGATCTGATCGAAACGAAGCCAGGCGGCGGCGATCACCGCCAGAATAAAAGCGAATGCGCAGATAAAATTCTCATATCCGCTATCGGTTCTCTCGATGGCCTTATTGTTCAACTCGACGCTTTCCATTTAAATCTGTCTAAAATCCTCCACGAATGCAAAAAGAGGCAGGCGATAAAATAACCGCCTGCCTCTATAGGTTTCAATCGCCGGACGCCGATTTTCGATTTAACGGCGTTTTCTGGGTTGAGGGGCGGCCTTTCTTTCCGGTGTTACAGGCCCGACGTCCACTGCGGCTGTCCCCGGAGGGTCAGAGGCTCCACTCGGGACGAAGTAGATCTTCACCTGACTGCCGTCTACTGAAACGCCGCCGGAGCGCACGGAAATGCGGTTGGCGTCGATCTGGACGTTGAGGCTGCCATCGGCCATACGGTCGCGCGTGTTCTTGGCGCGCTGCAGGTCGATGTTGGCCGGACGCTCGTCATTGGCGCGATAACCGTCAATAACGAGCCTTGCGGTCGGATCGGACTGCAATGCGGGAACCACACGATTCTGTAAGATCTCCTTGCAAGCGTTGTCTACGCGAGTGTTGTTGCGCTTGAAGGTCATACACTGGCCGATCTCGCTATACTTGGGCGGCTCTGGCCGCGGCGGCGGCGTCTTCACGCTGACGCGAGTAGAGCCGCTGGCCGAGCAACCGCCAGCCTCGGAAGTCGCCCTGACCGTGACGTCGATTGTCGATCCCGGCGCGGCGCCGGTCGTATCGAGCACGGCGGTCAGGCCGCTGCCGCTGATGGTTCCGGCTGTCGCCGTCCATTCATACCGGACCCCGCCGAAGTTGCGTCCGCCGGCCACACCGGTGGTCGAGAGGTTGATCTTCTCACCAGCGTCGGCCGCGGTCGGTGAGGCGGCCGCATCGAGATTTGGGCCGAAGCAGACGGTGAGTGGCGGGCACGCCTCGACACGGATAGTCTTGGAATCGGAAGCAGAGGCGCCGCGGCCGTCGTTGACCTCGACCGTCACCGTGTATTCGCCCGGCTCGAGGCCGGTAGCGTCGAATTGTGTGTTCACGCCCTGGCCGTTGATACGACCGCCGCTGGTCTTCCACGAATAGAGCAGCGTGTCGCCGTTAGGATCAGAAGCCGTGGCGGTCAACCCCACCTTGTCGCCCACGCAAACCGTGCTGGCCGATGTGCGAAGCAAATCGGCCGACCCGGGCGTGACGGAGCCGACGGCGAGAGCCACCACGGGCGGCTGATTCGGCGGGGGCGGCGGGACACGCTCCCCGCGACTGTTCAGATGGGCCATCGAAAGTCCGAAGATGAACCCGTCCGGTTCGTGAACCGTATCCCTATTCGAGAACCAGTCGAGGTGGCGCTGGTAGGCGGCGCTGATCCCGAACCATCGCACGGGAAATATGCGCGCGCCAGCTACCAGATTGAGCGGGTCGTTTTGCTGCAGGCTCGGCGTGCGCGAACCTACATATACAGTTGAGTTGACCTCGGCGATCAATTGCAGATATTGGCTAAGCGGAAAATCCAATCCTATGCCGGAGCGAAGCTCGTTCGGCAGATCTAGCGAGCGTTCGCTCGATCCGAAACCCTGAATGACTCCACAACCGACGCACAAAGGGCCCAGGTTCATATCTTCGGCCTTCGGGTCGCCTTTTTTGATGAATCCGATGTTGGCGCTGAGATTGATGTACCTGGAGAGGCGGCCACCGACAGCCGCGACCAAGCCGAAATCGAAAGCTCCTGTGTCGCGCCCGCGCTCGAGTCCGGTGTTGAGCTCCTGTGTCGTCGGGATCTTCACCAGCGGAATGAGCGCAAACCCGAACGAACTCTCCGGGCCGGTCAATCGAACCTTGCCGCCGATCCACACGTCCCCGACGTGGTGATCTGAGCGGCGGGACAGGAAAGGCGCGTTGGGGTAATAATTCGGCCGTAAGTTGGGCGGTATCGCAGGCAGAATGCCCCCGACGGGCGCGCCCAAACCGGGATAAACTGCTGTGTCATTTCCGCTCGGACGCGCGACGAACGGGCCTCTGTTCGGGCCGGCGCATGGGCCTAGAAATCCGCCATTGCCACAAGGATCAGCGCTTGTGAGCGTGATTGTGTTCGTCCCCGGGACGATAACGACCCGACCGACGGGCAGCCCCGGAGTTCTGACATCAGGAAGATAGAAGCCACTGAGAAGAGCCGGTGATCCTGTCGTGATCACTCGCTGCGCTTCAAAGTAAGCGAAGACCTCCAAATAATCGTTGAATCCAACCTGAAAATTGACTGGATAAACCTGCCAGGCGAGGTCGCCCGGATCGCGATGGAAATGATTGGCGAAGAATCCGATGTTGAATTCGCCTTTCCGCAAGGTCTCAGTGTCGTAGACCGTAAAAAGCCCGGTGCCTCCACTGACAGAAGGCGCAGGATTCCGGGGATCTTCTGATGAACGCGGGGTCTGCGATTGGGCAACGACTCCAATGAGCAGGAGCGTGAGTATCAGACCGAGCGATCTTCTCGTAAAACTCATATATCCCTCCTGGACTGGGTGATATTTAGGTTTCATTACTTAAAAGTCTGTATGGTGAACTGAGGGGCGTCAATCTCATCCATTTACTCATCCGCAAATTTTCGAGGACACACTTGTCAATCCAAGCATTGCGCTAGGCTGACAATATGATTGCGCAAGTGATTGAGTGAAGACAAGGGAAGACTTCGCGGCAAAATCTATACGATGAGGCGCCGAGTGTCAATTACAATCTGGGTAGCTGATGGCCCCACGGAACCTAGGAAACTCGGCCTCGGTTGTTGTTGATCGGGAATCAATACTCTAGCATGAATTATTATTGGAGAAGTTTTGCGCTATGTGACGGCTCCGCCAGCTAAATCATGCAGCTTCTTTCTAGAAGGTCGACTTTAACAACGGCTTCCTACGAAGCGCATGAAGCAATCTTCTATCTATGTTAGCTCGTAATATGTTAGCTCGTAATGGCTCCGTACGGGCCGTGAATCTCTGCAGAGTCTCAATTGTTTCTCTACTGTTGCGAATCAATTTTTCGTGAGGATCTCACCGTCACAACTTCACAAATTGACCTTTCAAAGAGCCGCGTAGCTGGCTTTCGCAGCGATTTAATCTTCCGAAACAAAGGCTACCGCATTCGGCGACTTAAACGAAAAGTCGAACGGCATGGTTTCAATCAAGTTATGGAACTTCAAGAGTGGCTCGCCTCGGTCGCGGCGATGCGCGCATTCCCCAGTCAGCTAAAGCAGATCGCCCCCTTTCGTGGAACTTATAGAGATTCTCTTTCCCCGCGCTCGGCGATTTCTTCTATAGCTAACGATCCGATTTCGTCTGCGCTTCGTTCTTCATTGAGGCGCTCACATCTCCGGGCGAAAGGTGAGAGGCATTACTGTTGCTCGCCTTAGCTTTCTTCAGTCCACTTACGATGCGGAAAAATTCGCACAAAGAATTTTTTTTAGTCGGAATGTAATTTTCGCGAAATTTTGTACCTCTGTTTCCCACTATCTATTGAAGCTCGGAAGGCCCCGTGCCGAGCCTGGGGGGAAATCGAGCCAGGTAACATTGATACAGCGCCGGGAGCGGTAGCGTCCGGGCGCTCGTTGAGCCGGACGCTACCGCTCCTGGCGCTGTACCGCTGCATACCACAATGTAGCCTGGCTCGATTTATATTAGTGTAAAAGGAATTCCATTGGCGACTACTGTTGCGGGCCTTCGTCGCCGGAAGCGCGCCGAGAGTCGACAATGAATCGATGAACGCGCCGTATTTCGCAGGTGATCGTGCGCCACGGGATTTGGAATAAGAGCCTGGCGCGTAAGCAAGCGGATGAGCGCAGTGGCAAATAGCTTGCTTACGCGCGCGGTACTGTTAAGCGTAAATGCCTCGCACTCGCGTGATGTAAGCCACCCGATCAACCGCTAGCATATAGGCGGCGATGCGGTTGTTGACGCTATGATTTTCAGCGTATCTGACCACGTCGTTGAAGCTGGCCACCATAATGTCCTTCAACCGCTCGTTGACCATGTCCTCTTTCCAGAAATAGCCCATGCGGTCCTGGACCCACTCAAAGTAGCTGCAAGTTACCCCGCCGGCGTTCGCCAGGATGTCAGGGATAACGAAGACGCCTTTGCTTTCGAGTATGTCATCGGCCGCCGCCGTGGTCGGGCCATTGGCGCCTTCGGCCAGGATCTTGCATTTGATTCTCTGAACGTTATGACTCGTGATCTGATTTTCGGTTGCGGCGGGCAATAAGACTTCGCAATCGAGCTCGAGCAGTTCGTGGTTCGAGACCGGCTCGGCGTTTGGGTATCTCTCGAAGGTCTTGTGATTGGCCAGATAGTTCATCACGTTGGGAATATCGAGGCCCTTCGAGTTGTAAATCCCCCCGTGAATGTCAGAAATCGCCACTACTTTGTAACCGGTCACATACATCAGTCGCGCGGCCGTCCCGCCCACATTGCCCGATCCCTGAATCACGATCCTGGTATTTTCGGGCTTCAGCCCCAGCTTTTTGACCGCTTCGTCGATGACGAAGAGCAGGCCGCGTCCGGTGGCTTCGCGGCGGCCTTGCGAGCCAGAAAGTTCAATCGGCTTGCCGGTCACGACGGCGGTAACGGTGTGTCGGGCATGCATCGAGTATGTGTCCATAACCCACGCCATCGTCTGTTCATTGGTGTTCATATCTGGCGCGGGCACGTCGCGTTCGGGGCCGATGAAATCGATCAGTTCGGCGGTGTAGCGTCGGGTCAGCCGTTCAAGCTCGCCACGTGACATCTGCGACGGGTCGCAAATGACCCCGCCTTTAGCCCCGCCGAAGGGGATGTTGACGACGGCGCATTTCCAAGTCATCCACGCCGCCAGCGCGCGCACCTCGTCGAGCGTCACGTCGGGCGCGTAGCGGATGCCGCCTTTCGCGGGGCCGCGGGCGAAATTATGTTGCACGCGGAATCCTGTGAAGACTTCGATGTGGCCGTCGTCCATAAAAACCGGGATGTAAATGGTGATTTCGCGATTGGGGACGCGCAGGACTTTATAAAGGTCGGGGTCGAGTTGCAGTAATTGGGCCGCGTGATCGAAACGCGACATCATTGATTCAAATGGATTTTCTTCCCTTATTCGGCGCAGATCATCTACAAACGCTACTGCCACAAACACCTCCGAAAATCGTTTTGAGTCCTGCCGTTTTGAATCCAGCCTTCGGGCGTTTGGTTCGGAACATCAAGCCTGCCCGCCTGAAGGCGGAACTACGAACAAGTTGCAAAATGAATAGGGCGGGTGATTTCTCATCCCCGCCCCTGTCATTTCGCAGTTCAATTTTTAGATAGGCCCTCTGCATTTTCACTCCGCTTATCAAGCCCTGACCCTTCGGGAATCGATCTCAAGTGGAGCGTTTCGTTCAGCGCCCCGGAGCGATAGCCCTCTAGATCGAGGGTGACGAATTTAAACCCCAGTTGCTTGAAGACCGCCGCCATCGAGCGGGCCATTTCCGCGTCAAGCGCCCTCGGCATCTCTTCGGGGGCGATCTCGATTCTGACGATGTCGCCGTGGTGGCGAACGCGAATCTGGTTGAAGCCGAGGGCGCGCAACTTGGCTTCGCCTCGTTCGATCATCGAAAGTTTCTCGATCGTCACCGGCATGCCGTAAGGGATGCGCGAGGAGAGGCAGGCCGAGGCCGGGCGGTCCCACACGGGCAAACCGGCGGCCTGCGCGAGCGCACGGATCTCGGCTTTGGTCAGCCCGACTTCGATCAACGGGCTGCGCACGTTCAAATCTTTCGCCGCCTGCCTTCCGGGACGATAATCTCCCACATCATCGGCGTTATTTCCGTCGCACACGAACGCGTAGTCGCGCTCGGAGGCGAGCGCGGAGAGCTTTGTGAACAATTCGTGTTTGCAAAAATAACAGCGATTCGCCGGGTTGGCCTGATAGTTCGGATCGTTGATTTCGTCGGTGCTGATGAATTCGTGCGGAATCGAAAATTGTTCAACTATCGCGAGGGCGTCCTGTCGCTGGAAATCGGGGTAGCTCGGACTTTCGCCGGTCACGGCCAGGGCGCGGTGGCCGAGCTCATCGGCGGCGGCGTAGGCAAGGTAGGCGCTGTCGACGCCGCCGGAGAAAGCGATTACCACCGATCCCATCTCGCGCAGGATGCGGCGAAGTTCCTGCTCTTTTTCCCGCATCTTCTCTGTATCTCCGTATCTCTGTGGTAAAGCCTGCATCCCAAAGTTTGTATGCTCTGGGTTAGAAAGAATAACCTCTGATGCCCATTGACGCCCGGTAAACGCACTGTGTGCTGACGACGATCATGTTGCCGGCGTCGTCGAAGGCCAGTCCGACCAGCGTTGAACCGGAGAGCACGACTTCGGCTTCGCGTCCGTCGGGCGAGATGCGGACGATGCCGCGTCGCCCTCGCAATGAAGCCGCCACGTACAAATTTCCCGAGGCGTCGAACGCCAGCCCTTGCGGACGACCTAGCCCGGCGTAAAAAGTCGTCACATTCCCCATCGAGTCAATGCGCATCACGTCGCAGGAGGAGAGAGTCGGCCCGGTGACGTACAGGTCGCCGTCCGGCCCGAACGCCAGGTGATACGCCGCGACGCTAGCTTCGAGCGTCGCGAACGGGCGCGACTCGCCGATCTCGTTGACGCGGAAGATCGTCCCGCTGCGGTCGCCCACGTAAATCTCGCCTTTGCTATCAAAAGCCAATCCTGTCGCAATCCCCAGATCGGAAGCCACGGTCTGAATCTCTTTGAACGGGGAAATGCGGTAGAGCGCGCCGTCATAACGGCTGGTCACGTACAGCGCGCCTTCGCGGCTGAACGCTAGGCCCGTCGGATTGACCACGTCGGAGATGAACGGCGAGATCGTGTCGTCGGGAGAGATTTTATAGATCGAAACTGGAACTTTCTGGCCGCGCTGCCCCGAGAGCGTCACATAGACGCTGCCATCATCGCGGTCGATGGCGGGATTTGCGACTGGGTGCAGGTTGTCCGCAATCTTCGCGCCTAGTTTGAACTGGACCGATGAATCCGTCGTCGCGCTCATCAGCCGCATTTCCTTGCCGTTCACGCCGACTTCGTATTCGGGAATCGCGGCGATCACGCGCGAAGAGGACGCGCTGACCAGCCGGCCTCGTTGCGCGCCGAAGGCGACTGTACAGGCCGAGTAATCGGAAGTGTCATAACCTTCGCAGGTGATTGCGACCTCTCCGCCCTCCACGCCGGCGCCGGGGACAACACTCTTGATCACAACATTAGTCGAATCTGGCATTCTCGCCCCCATATAGATTTAGACTTCAAATCGTTCTTATGGAAGGAAAATAATATACGCGAGCGCAAAGATGATGTCTAGAAGCTCATTCCCGGCCAACCCGCCCGCGCTTTTCTCACATCAAAGGCGGCGCAGTGAAGTGATGAAAACAAATTCGCCGAACGAAGGAGGAGGTTATGAAAAAGTGTTTTGCTGGGATGATTCTCGCCCTGATTACATCCATCATTACATACGGGATTACATTCGGCGCCGCGATAACGCCGGTCGCGGCCAATCCTAACAACACCGCCAATGACGCCAACACGATCAGAAAGATTCGCAAGGAACTCGTCACGTTGCCGTTCTATGGTGTGTTCGACAATCTGGCGTTCAAATATGAAGAAGGCGTAGTGACGCTTTACGGTCAGGTCTCGCGGCCGACGTTGAAGAAAGACGCCGCGCGGGTGGTCGAACGGGTGGCGGGCGTCGATCAGGTGATCAACAAGATCGAGGTTCTGCCGCTCTCGAACTTCGACGACCGCATTCGCACCGCGATCTACCGCGCGGTCTATCGCCAGCCCGGTCTCGACCGGCTGTCGATCCAGTCCGTTCCGCCGATTCACATCATCGTCAAGAACGGCAATGTGACGCTCGAAGGCGTCGTGGCGAATAAAGGCGACGCGACCCGCGCTTTCATCGCGGCCAACGGCGTGCCGGGCGTCTTCTCGGTGAAGAACAACCTGCGCATCGAGAAGAACAAATAACCGTTACAGTACCGCGCGCGTAAGCAAGCGGTTGACTCCGCGCTCAACCGCTTGCTTACGCGCGGTACTGTAACGACCTTGCATGCCCCGATTTTGAATTGCTTCGTGGTTCCTTCCGAGGGGTAAGTTAAGTGACTCAGTGGCTGGCAGGCTACGGCTTGCCAGCCTTTTTTTTGCAGTGACTTTATGGCGGTAGGCGCCGCCGCCAGGGCGCAGGCAAACCAATGATTGACAAGCTCTCAGCCACTTCAATAAACTCAACCACCCGACTCTGGTTACCAAATTTCATTGAAAGTGATATGGATGCGTCTCTTTTTGCGCGGCGAAAAACTACAGAACCGAAGGAAATTGGCGAAAGTCGCGGGGTTTTTCCACTTTTTTCCGCCATTTTCCGTAAGTTCCGCGGTTTCCTGACTTTACTTTACCGTCGTTTCAAAAGGGTGGCGCCTGACAATTATCCGATGCTCAAGCTATACAACACTCTGACCAGCCGAGTCGAAGATTTCCAGCCGCTCGACCCGACAGAAGCGCGCATGTACGTTTGCGGACCGACCGTTTACGATTACGCGCACATCGGCAACTTCAGAACATTCCTCTTCGCCGACCTGTTGCGGCGCTACATTAAATACAAAGGTTACCAGTTGCGCCACGTGATGAACATCACCGACGTCGATGACAAGATCATCGCGCGCGCGGTAGAAAGTGGGAAACCGCTGCGGGAATTCACCGATCAATACATTCAATTCTTCTTCGAAGACTTCGACGCGCTGGGCGCTGAGCGGCCCGAAGCGATTCTGCGCGCTACCGATCACATTCCCGAGATGATCGAGCTGATCAAACGGCTCGGCGCGACCGGTCATACCTACCAGTCCGAAGGCTCGATCTATTTCCGCATCGCCAGCTTCGAGAAATACGGGCGGCTCTCGAAGATGAATTTCGAGGGCGTCGTCGCCGGCGCCAGCGATCGCGTCGACTCCGATGAATACGACAAGGAGAACGTGCGCGATTTCGTTTTGTGGAAAGCGGCGAAACCTGGCGAGCCGTTCTGGGAGACCGAACTGGGCGAGGGGCGTCCTGGCTGGCACATCGAATGCTCGGCGATGTCGATGAAATCGCTGGGCGAGACCTTCGACATTCACGCGGGTGGCGTCGACCTGATCTTCCCGCATCACGAGAACGAGATCGCCCAATCGGAAGGCGCGACAGGCAAGCAGTTCGCCCGCTACTGGGTCCACTCCGAGTTCCTGATGGTTGAAGGGCAGAAGATGTCCAAAACGCTCGGCAATTTCTTCACCTACCGCGATCTGGTCGCCAAAGGCCACACGCCGCGCGCGATTCGGTATCTGTTGCTCTCAGCGCCGCACCACAAACAACTCAACTTCACACTCGAAGGTCTGCGCGGGGCCGAGACCACTGTAGAACGTCTGAACGATTTCAAGAGACGGTTGGCCGAATTGAAGCCCGAAGCCGGCTCCTCGCCCGCCGTCGCCGACCTGATCGAAAGCTCGCGGCGGCGGTTTGAAGCGTCCCTCGACGACGATCTGAACACGGCCGAAGCCCTGGCCGCGATTCACGACTTCGCGCGCGAAACCAACATCGCGATGAAGGAGGAGGCGATAAAAGCGGACGATCAGAAGGCGCTGCTCGCGCTCGTCGACCGCTTCGATTCGGTCTTCAACGTTTTCGGCGAGGTCAAACAGGAGTTGCTCGATTCCGAGATTCAGGCTTTAATTGATGAGCGGCAGGCCGCGCGCGCCGCCAAGAATTTCGCCCGCGCCGATGAGATCCGCAACCAGCTCACCGCGATGGGCATCATCCTCGAAGACACGAAAGACGGGTTACGGTGGCGCAGGAAGTGACAGCGCCGATCCCCGGGCCGCGAACCTGAGTGATATGGGCCGCGCTGCGAAGTCACAATTGATGATGTTTCTGATCAAACAACACATCCCCACTCTCTCCCGCAAAAATCTCTTCGCGGATTAACCCTCCTCCAAGGCGCCTCTACGAAAAATCAATCAGGAAGAAACGAAGGGCGCGAAGATTTTTATGCCCCTTTCTCCGTGGTCTTCGTGTCTTCCTGGTTTATTCACATTCGTCATTCTTCATCGGGTCTGTAGCAACGACAAATGAAAAATGACAAGTGACACACGGAAAATGAAATTGGAGGTAGAAGATTATGAATGGCGCTGCAGAACTCAAATCCGCGAGGGTTCCTCAGATCAAAACCGAATTGCCAGGGCCGAAGGCCAAAGAGATCGTCGATCGCGACGCGAAATACATCTCGCCTTCTTACACGCGCCCGTATCCGTTGGTCATCAACCGCGCGAAGGGGGCGATGATCGAAGACGTCGACGGCAACATCTTTCTGGATTTCAACGCCGGGGTCGCGGTCTGCTCGACTGGCCACTCGCATCCGCGCGTCGTCGAAGCGATCAGGAAACAGGTGGACGATTTCATTCACATCTGCGCTGCCGATTATTACTACCCGCAATTGCCCGCTTTGGCGGAGAAGCTGAGCAAGCTCACTCCGGGGAATTATGAGAAGAGGACGCATTTCGGCAACTCCGGCGCGGAGGCTGTCGAGGGAGCGGTCAAGCTGGCGATGTACACGACAAGGCGGCCGAAGCTGATCGCCTTCTTCGGCGCGTTTCACGGGCGCACGTTAGGCGCTCTTTCGCTCACGGCCAGCAAGGCCCGGCAGCGCGCCGGCTTCGGCGGTCAGGCGCTGGACGTGACGCACATCCCGTACGCCAACTGCTACCGCTGCCCCTACAAAATGACTCCCGAGACCTGCGGCGCGATGGAATCGAAAGGGCCGCACTGCGCGCGGGTGATCGAAGACCTGCTCTTCAAAACCACCGTCCCCTCCGACGAATGCGCGGCGGTTGTCCTGGAGGTGATCCAGGGCGAAGGCGGTTACATCGTCCCGCCCGTGTCCTTCCTGCAAACGATCCGTGAGATCGCCGACCGGCATGGCGTGTTGGTGATCGCCGACGAGGTGCAATCGGGGATGGGGCGCACTGGGAAAATGTTCGCTTCGGAGCATTTTGATTTTACCCCCGATATCCTGACCTCGGCCAAGGGGATCGCTTCGGGCCTTCCGCTTAGCGCGACGATTGCGCGGGCGGACCTGATGAAGTGGCAGCCCGGCGCCCACGCCTCGACTTTCGGCGGCAACCCGGTGGCGATCGCGGCCTCGCTCGCCACAATCGAATTGCTCGAAGACAGTCTGATCGAGAACGCGGCGAAGATGGGGGCTTATCTGCTCGAAGGCCTGCGAGCCCTGATGGACAAACACGCGATCATCGGCGATGTGCGCGGCAAGGGCCTCATGATAGGCGTCGAATTGGTCAAGGATCGGACGACCAAAGAACCGCACCCGGAGGCGCTGGCCAAAGTGGAGATGGAGTGTTTCAAACGCGGCCTGATCACGCTGGGCTGCGGAGTAAGCACGATCCGGCTCTCGCCCCCTCTGGTGATCGACCGAGATCAATGCGATTTCGCGCTCAAGACGCTCGATGACGCCTTGAGCGCCGCGCGTTAGAGAGCGCAACGGGGGACGGGGCGACTCACGCGACGGGGCGACAATCAGACGAGGACGCAATTTATCTCCTTGTCTCCTAGGTCCCTTGTCCCCTCCTCTCCTTGTTACATTTTCGCCCCGTCGCGTAAGTCGCCCCTTCACCCACTCACCTCGCCTCCCTTCACTTCCAACTTGGCCCATAAAAATTTATGATCACCCGGGAACTTACTTCCATTCCCGGGGTCTATGCAGGTGTCGTTGGAAATGAGAACAAGGCGCGAGGTAAGGCCCTGAATTTTTGACCAAAAACCCACTGGAGATTGGGCGCGCATGCTGGCCGAAAAAGAGGCATTGCTGGCTGCCAGATTAGAGGAGTTCGGGCGCTCCGAGCTGCTGACGCCGGAGTTTGGTCTGAACGCCGATCAGGATGCCGGACGCTCGGGGCAACCATGTCCGTTTGAATCCACACTCATAGCTCGTCTCAGATTGGGCGAGATGGAGGCCTTTGATCAACTGGTTGAGGAATACCAGGCCCTGGTCTATGCGTTGGCGCTTCGCATTCTGAACAACGCCGAAGATGCGCGGGACGCGACTCAGGAGACGTTTTTGAAGGTCTACCGACACTTCGGCAAATTCCGCGGCGAGGCGAGCCTGAAGACCTGGATCTGCCGTATAGCGATCAATCAGGCCCGCAGCGCGGATCGCTGGCTCCGGCGCCGCCGACGCAACGACACGACTTCGCTCGACGCCCCATTGGGACCGTCAATGGGAGCGAATGGGGGAGCGAATGGGGGAGCGAATGGGGGGGCCTATGGCTACGACCATCGCTCGCCCATTGATTACCTGCAAAGCCGATATGCGACCCCCGAAGACGAAACCTTGTCGCGAGAGCGCAGTCGGCAGATCGAACGCGGGTTGAGACGATTGAAGAAGGATTTCCGCATCGCGGTTATTTTGCGGGATATCGAAGGACTATCTTACGAAGAGATAGCCTGGGTGACCGAAGTTTCAGTCGGTACCGTTAAATCGCGCATCGCCCGCGGACGCGAGATGTTGCGCGAGACAATACAAGCGGGAGAAAGAGTATTGGGTTTCAGGAGCCGTTGCTCATCGTGAGCGCCTTTTTTCGACGCTCAAAGCCGATGGGTCGGCGAATACAACGGAACCAAAAATAGGTCAGCAACCAATTTTGGTTCTCTTAACTGCGCTCACGATGAGCGGCTGCTCCTGAATTAAGGCCCCGAGAGGCGAGGCGCCGCGCGGACGTTTTACGGCGGCCGCGCCGCATTCGCCAAGCGGGGTATTTGAGAAAAAGCCATGATCTGCAGAGATTTTCCATCGCTCTATTCGGCTCAGCTCGACGGCCACGCGGCTGAACACGATCAGATTGCGCTCCAGCGGCATTTGCGTGAATGCGTGACATGTCGCCGCAGCGCGGCCGAGATGCGGGGCCTGCGCGCAGATTTACGAGCATTGGCTGCGCCACTCCACTCCCCGGAATTGACCGGGCAGATTCAAAAGCGACTCCGGCAAGAGGCCGCGGCGCGCGCGCAGATTCCGTCCGCTCAGGTTCCGGGCGTCGGAATCGGCTGGGACGATATTCGACGATTCTGGTTCAACTCATTCGCCAACTGGCTGGTCGGGCGCAGGGCCAAAATCTTTTCACAGGGCGTCGGCGCAATAATTTCATTGCCCCTATTCTTTGTCGTGGTGACCGAAGTCTTCAAACAAGCCTACCGGACACAGCCATCGCCCACTTTGGCGGCCCAGACGGTCTATGCAGAGCCGGACGACACAGCCATGCGCTCTGAGCGTCTGTTCAAAGCCGCGTTGTTTCCCTCGCCGCCTCCCCCGGCGCTCAACCCGACCTACGAGTTCGTGGGCGCGGCCGCGAGACTCAGTGAAGAGGATGTGATTTCGATCGTGGAGGTTCGCAAGGACGGGGGAGCCGCTAAGGTTACATACCCCGTGCCGCCGAACGACCCTTCGATTCAAGAGAAACTCTCGACCGCCATGTCGCAGCGCGGGATATTCTATAAGCCCAATCAGAACACCAGTTCCTTTGCGGTCGTCTATCTTAGTTCAATAACCACTACAGGTCGCCTTTAGATTCAGTGATTGAAATTTCCGAGGCGCCCGCGTCGGCAGTCGCCAACAAAAGCGACCACGGCGCCTCTATGTGAAATGACGCCTGTCGATGATCGACGCCTGTTCGATCATCGCTGCGCCGAGGTCGAGGTGTGTCCCTGAACGCCGCCCCGAGCGGGCGAAAGGAGTTGAGGAAATGAACAGCGAAAACCGCAACAGGAAGACCGTCGCGCCGTTCATCAATGTCACGCCGCTGATCGACGTACTGCTGGTCTTGCTGATCATCTTTATGATCATCATCCCATCGCGGTCGAACAAATTCGACGCCAGGATTCCGGATAAACCGAAGCCGGAAGATCCTAAGCCCGTTCCTGATCAGATGCTGGTCGTGACGATCAATCATAGCGGCGGATACGCGCTGAACATGCAACCGGCGAAGACACTCGACGAATTGCAATCACAATTGCGCAGCGTGCTCGAAAGACGCCCCACCGATCTCAGGGCCGTCTTCCTGAAGGCCCCGCGTGAATTGAGCTACGGCCAGGTGGCGAAAGTCATTGACGTGATGAAGAGCGCCGGTTGCGCGCCCATCGGTTTACAGATCGAGAACCTCGATCAGTGACCCTTTGTCTCGATTCACGAATCTCAAATCTCAATTTCGAGATCTGGCATTGCCCTTATCGCATATCCATCGGCTGAAACGTCGCATTGAGGAGAAAACGCGATGTTCGATAGGTTAGTTGAATCAGCAAAACAGAAACAAGGAAGACGCGCCAGGCGGATCTTCTTTGCAACCGGAGCGGTCTATGCCGTGGCGCTGACCACGCTCGGCATAGCAGCAATCATCGTAATCAGTCCGGCGCTGGCGGAAGAATATGATGTTTTATCGATACTGATTCCTCCGCCCGTGCCTCCCGGTCCTGCGCCAGAACAGGCGCCAAAACAACAGAATCTCAAACAGGCGCCCGATACCAGGTTTGTGGCGCCGGAAAGGACCACACAGCCTCCGGAGCTGGACGAACTGAAAAACCTGAAGCCAATACAGCAGAATCTTGTTCCTGGCGGCGCTAAAGATCTTACAGGGATTGGCCGTGAAGGCGTCATACCTGGCGCGCGAGATACAGGGGAGGAGCCGCCACCTCCCCCTCCGACTCCGACGCCCGTCGTAAAACCCGCCGCGACCCCGGCGCCGGATCAGGTCGTCAGGCTGACGAGCAGGCTCACTCAAGGCCGCGTGCTCCGCAGAGTACAGCCGCCTTATCCGGTGATCGCGAGGCAGGCGCATGTTCAAGGCACGGTGCAGGTCCAGATCGGCATCTCCGAAACCGGCGCTGTCACCGATGTGACTCTGCTATCCGGTCATCCTCTCTTGCGAGACGCGGCGTTGCAGGCGGCCAGACAATGGCTCTTCATACCGACTGAGTTGAATGGGCGCCCGGTTCGCGCAATCGGCTTGCTCACATTCAACTTCAAGCTCGACTGATGGAAAAAGGTCGAATAGAACTAGATGGGACAGATGCGACTGAGGGGGCTGACCAACTTGCGCCCCGCCAGTCGCGTCTGTCCCATATGGTTCTTATCTCCTCTTCGCCTGAGCCTTCTTGCCGATTTTGGCTTTCGTTTTGTTCAGGGCGGGGGTTTTAAGAGTCGCTTTTCCGTTGGTTATAACTTTCGGGGGGGCGACGGACGGCAGCAGCGCTTCGGTGAAGACTTCCCGCACATTCTCGACGAAGACGATTTCGAGATCGCGCTGGGGCTCCTTGGGAACTTCTTCCATGTCCTTGCGGTTCTGGGCGGGCAGGATGACTTTCTTCATTTGCGCGCGGTGAGCGGCGAGCAGCTTCTCTTTCACGCCGCCGATCGGCAGCACATCGCCGCGCAGCGTGATCTCGCCGGTCATCGCGACGTGTTTATTGACAGGGCGGCTTGAAAGGGCCGATACCAGCGCGGTGGCCATCGTGATACCCGCTGAAGGGCCGTCTTTCGGAGTCGCTCCTTCGGGAATGTGGACGTGAATGTCGGTCTTGGCGAAGACGTCTTCGTCAATGCCCAACTCTCTGGCGCGCGACTTGGCGAAGGAGTAGGCCGCGAC
Source organism: Blastocatellia bacterium (assembly GCA_035714085.1). GTDB lineage: Bacteria > Acidobacteriota > Blastocatellia > RBC074 > RBC074 > JAJVID01. Next base: position 32,669 of record DASTMP010000441.1, on the reverse strand, counting down.
CGCCGATTCGCGCATCACGTCGCCCAACTGGCCCGTGAGCTGCAGCGTGCCCTTGCCTTTCATCGTCAAGGCCTCGATGAATAGGATGTCGCCGCCCGTGGCCGTCACAGCCAACCCCGTCGCCACGCCGATCTGATCGTGCTTCAACATTTCTTCGGGTTCGATTTTGGACGGCCCCAGGAATTCGCTCAGGTTTTTGACCGAGACCTTGACCTGATCGTTGTCGCCTTCTGCGACGCGACGCGCCACTTTGCGGCAGATTTTGCCGACTTCGCGTTCGAGCTGGCGCAGTCCCGATTCGCGCGTGTATTTCACTATCGCGTCGCGCAAGGCGGACTCCGAAATGGCCAGGTTTTCCGGCTTGATGCCGTTCTCGTCCATCTGTTTTGGGAGCAGGTGGCGGAGTACGATTTGCAACTTCTCGTCCTCGGTGTAGCCCGAAAGGCGAATGACTTCCATCCGGTCGCGCAGCGCGGGCTGAACGGTTTCGAGCACGTTGGCAGTGGTCATGAACATCACGTTCGACAGGTCGAACGGCGCGTTCAGGTAATTGTCGCGGAACGAGAAGTTCTGTTCGGGGTCGAGCACTTCTAACAGGGCGGACGACGGGTCGCCCCGAAAATCGGAGCTGACCTTGTCAATCTCGTCGAGCATGATCAACGGGTTGTTCGTCCCCGCCTGCTGAATCGCCTGGATGATTCGTCCGGGCATCGCGCCGACGTAGGTCCGGCGGTGGCCGCGAATTTCCGCCTCGTCGTGAACGCCGCCCAGACTCAACCGGACGAATTTGCGATTGAGCGCCCGCGCGATCGAACGACCGAGGCTGGTCTTGCCCACGCCCGGGGGGCCGACCAGACAGAGGATCGAACCCTTCGGCTTTTCTTTGATCTTGCGGACGGCAAGCGCCTCGATCATGCGCTCTTTGACCTTTTCCAGCCCGTAATGATCCTCGTCCAGAATCTCCTGCGCCTTCTTCAGGTCGAGGTTCTCCTTAGAGTGTTTCGACCACGGCAGCGCGACCATAATGTCGAGCCAGTTGCGCAGCGTGGCCGTCTCGGCCGCGTCGGGGTGCATGCGTTCGAGCTTCTTCAACTGGCGGTCGACTTCCTCTTCGACGGGCTTGGGCATCTTGCCCTTGGCCATCTTCTCGCGGTATTGCGCGATGTCTTCGGCCAATTCGTTGCCTTCACCCAGTTCCTGCTGGATGGCCTTCAACTGCTGGCGCAGATAAAACTCGCGCTGCGATCGATCGATCTCGCCCTTGGCCTGAGTGTTGATCTCCTGCTGGACGGTCAACACTTCGATCTCTTTCGTCAGAAGTTCGTTGACGCGGTGCAGGCGCGGGGTTACGTCCAGCTGCTCCAGCACCGTCTGCGCGTCTTCGACCTTAAGTTCCAGGTTCGACGCGGCCAAGTCGGCCAGGCGCGCCGGGTCTTCGACCGTAGTGACGATGGCCATCACTTCGGGCGATATGTTTTTGCCCAGTCCGACGGCCTTTTCGAGCGACGATCGGATGTTGCGCGTCAACGCCTCAAGCTCCAGATCTTCCTTGGGCGGATTCTCTTTCAGCTCTTCGATGCGCGCCTGGAGGTGGTTCTGGTTGTCTTCCAGGTAGTTGACCTTCGCGCGCGCGATGCCCTGCACGAGGATGCGGATGCGCCCGTCGGGCAGCTTCAGCATGCGCATGATGATCGCCACCGTCCCCACGTCGTAAAGGTCGCCCTGTACGGGCTCTTCTTTGTCGGAGTCTCGCTGCGCCGTCAGCATGATCATGCGGTTTTCGGCCAGCGCCTGATCGACCGCGCGGATCGAACGCTCGCGGCTGACGAACAGCGGCACGATCATGAACGGAAAGATCACGATGTCGCGCAGCGGCAACACCGGCAGCGTTTCGGGGATCTTGATCTGTTCTTCGGCGCTTTCGGGCGCCGTCTGTTTTTCTTCTAGCTCTGTAGACATATTCAGTAATCGGTGGTTGGTGGTTGGCGACTGGCGCCTGGCGCCTGGCCAAGATTAGCCAACCACTCAGGGGCCAGCCGCTAACCACCGACTCAGTCGGAAACCGGAATTGTAATCTCTTTTCCGCAATCGCCGTTCTTCGGCAATCGGATTTGCAGAACCCCATCCGCCAATCTCGCAGAGATGTTCGGCCTGTCAATCGGCCATTTGAGCGGCAGACTGAAAGTGAAGCCGCCGAACGTCCGTTCGAGGCAGATGAAGCGGATCGGTCGCTCTTCTTCGGAGAGCAATTTGCCCGTGAAACTCGCGCGTTCCTTGCGGCATTCGATCTTGAGGACGTTGTCGAGCAGCGTGACGCGAACTTGTTCGGGCGGGACGCCCGGCGCTTCTACTCTGACCATGATCGCGTCCTCCATCTCGCACACGTCCACCGGCGGCGCCCACGCCACAGGAGCGGAAGAACCGAGCGTCATCGCGCGCATTTCTTCCAATCTCGCCAGCATACGGCGCATCTGTTCTCTGAGTTGCTCAGCGAAATCTCTTGATAGCGGGCTCAAAGGATTAGTTATCGCCATAAATTCCGCGCAGCGTCGGCGCCACGGCTGTGTTCCCAGCCCGCCGACTCAATGAGTCTGGAAATAACATAGATTGTGGAATCAACAATGGATTCTAGCTTTCACTTTTGAAGTGCGCAAGAAGGGCAAACGGCGCCGCGGATGTGTGAAGATTATTAGGCGCCGCAGGGCGCCGCAGCCACAGAGAAGTGGAGAAACAGATATCGTTGAGAACGTCTCTTTTCTCTTTCTTCTCTGTGGCTGCGTGGCTAACTAGGATGTGGAGGATATTTTGTCTGGTTTCCACCGCAGCGCAGGTTTGCGAGCCGCGGCCGCCTCGTCTAGTCTGCCGATGCGAGTGTTGTGCGGCGCCGATTTGACCAGTTCGGGGTTTTGCTTGGCCTCCATCGCGATAGATTTCATGGCGTCAATGAACAGATCCAACTCTTCGCGCCCTTCGCTCTCGGTCGGCTCGATCATCATCGCGCCGGGCGCCACCAGCGGGAAATAGATGGTCATCGGATGGAATCCGTAATCGATCAACCGCTTGGCGATGTCGAGAGTGTGGACGCCGTACTGCTGCTGGCGTTTGTCGTTGAGAATCACTTCGTGCATCGGCTGGCCGTCGAAGGCGACATCATAAACGTCTTTCAGATGATAAGCGATGTAATTGGCGTTGAGCACGGCCGTTTCGGTCGCTTCGCGCAGACCGTCAGGGCCTAAAGTGAGGATGTAACAGAGCGCTCGCACGAGCACCGAGAAGTTGCCGCAATAGGCCCGCACCCGCCCGATTGATTGCGGGCGGTCATAATCCAATCTCAAAACTCGCCGGCCCTTGTCTGTCCCTTCGACGACCCGCGGGAAGGGAAGGAACGGCTCAAGCTCTTTGGTCACGGCGATCGGCCCAGCGCCCGGCCCTCCGCCGCCGTGCGGGGTCGAGAACGTCTTGTGCAGGTTCAGGTGGATCACGTCGACGCCCATGTCGCCCGGTCGCGTCACGCCGACCAGCGCGTTCATGTTCGCGCCGTCCATATAAACGAAACCGCCCTCCTCATGGACGATGCGGCAGACCTCTTCGATATTCTCCTCGAACATTCCGAGCGTCGATGGGTTGGTCAGCATCAACACGGCGACGTCTCCGTTGACGGCCCGGCGCAGGTTTTCGAGGTCAATCGCGCCGTTTGCGGTCGATTTGATCGTCTTGACCTGATAGCCGCAGACGGCGGCCGAGGCCGGATTGGTGCCGTGAGCCGAATCGGGGATCAGCGCGAGTTTGCGCGCGTCGCCGCGCGCCTCCAGGCATTTGCGGATCACCATCAGCCCGGTCATCTCACCCTGGGCCCCGGCGGCTGGTTGCAGACTGACCGCGGGCAGCCCAGTGATCTCGGCCAGTGCGTCTTCAAGCTCCTTGAGCAATTCCAGATTGCCTTGCGCCAGATCGTCGGGCGTGTACGGGTGGGACGCCGCGAAGCCTTCCATCCGCGCCACGCGCTCGTTGAGCTTCGGGTTGTATTTCATCGTGCAGGAGCCGAGCGGGTACATCCCGTAATCTACGGCGTAGTTCCACGTCGAGAGCCGCGTGAAATGGCGGATGACATCGACCTCGCTGACTTCGGGCAGTCCCGCCAGGTCGTCGCGCAGCAGTTTCGGATCGATCAGTGAATCGATCGGCGCCGCTTCAACGTCGAGCGCGGGCAGCTTGTAACCTACACGACCCGGCCGCGAACGCTCGAAGATCAGACCTTCGTTTTGATTGACGTGAACGCTAGCTTTTTTGATCACTGCTTTTCCCTTGTTTGTCTCACGGATGACTGTTTGAGCCGACTTCTGAGAGGAGCAAAGGAGAAGCAAAAAGAACAAAAAAAAGCAAAAAGAACAAAAAAGGTTTTTTGCCCCTTTTTGCCCTTTTTGCCCTTTTTGCTTCCGACATCAAACTCATCATCTCTCGCTCCAATTCGTCTCTGCAGGCGCGATGCCGATCCTTATTTCAAGGCCTCGACCAGCGAATCGATCTCCTGTTTAGTCGTCGTTTCGGTAACGCACATCAGAATTTCGTTCTTCATTTCGGGGAAGAATCGAGAGAGCGGGAGGCCGCCGACTATCTTTTTACCGGCGAGCCTTGACAGAATCGCCTCTGACGGTTTAGGACAGCTGACCACGAACTCGTTGAAGAACGGCGCGCTGAAGCGGATCCGGTAACCCCAAATGTTCGCTATCCGTTTCGCCGCGTAATGGGCCTTTTGCATGTTTTGTTCGGCCACTTCACGCAAACCGCTTCTGCCCATCGTCGAAAGGTAGATCGTGGCCATCAACGCGTACAGCCCCTGATTGGTGCAGATGTTGGATGTCGCCTTCTCGCGGCGGATGTGTTGCTCGCGCGTCGCCAGCGTCAGCGTGTAACCGCCGCGGCCCTCGGCGTCGGACGTCCAGCCGGCCAGTCGCCCCGGAATCTGCCGCATCAATTTTTCGGTCGTCGCGAAAAAACCGCAATAAGAGCCGCCGAACGACAGCGGGATGCCGAACGATTGCGCCTCGCCGCAAACAATGTCCGCCCCAGCGCGACCGGGGGCTTGCAGCAATCCCAGACTCAGTCCCTCGGCGACTACGACCACGAACAGGGCGCCGACGCGGCTCGCCGCTTCGCGAAGCTCCTGCAAATCTTCCACGCCGCCGAAGAAGTTCGGCGATTGAACGATCACGGCGGCGACGTCGGAGTCCAGAGAATTCAATGCGCCGGATTCGAGCGCGCCGGTCTTTTCGTCGAACGGCAGCGTGATCTCATCAATCCCGGCGTTGCGGATGTACGTGTCGACGACCTGGCGGTATTCTGGATGCAGGTTGCCCGCGAGCGCGACCCTTTGGCGATTGGTCACACGGTCGGCCATCAGGACGGCCTCGGCGGTCGCGGTCGAACCGTCGTAGAGCGAGGCGTTCGCGACCTCCATTCCCGTCAACTCGCAGATCATCGTCTGGAACTCGAAGATCGCCTGTAACGTGCCCTGGCTGATCTCCGGCTGGTAGGGTGTGTAAGAAGTGTAGAACTCCGAGCGCGAGATCAGCGTGTCGATGACGGTCGGGATGAAATGGTCGTAAGAGCCCGCGCCCAGAAACGAGACCATTCTTTCGCCGGTATGTCGTGTGGTGTTGTTCTCGGCAAGGTTGCGGAAGAAATTGAGCGTGTCGGTTTCGGAAAGCGCTTGGGGCAGATTGAGGGGACGTTTGAGCTTGAGCCGGTCGGGGATCCCACTAAAAAGATCGGCGACGGATTTGCGGCCCATTTCGCGCAGCATCGCTTCACGCTCTTCGGCCGAATTCGGAATGTAACGCACTTACTCCTCTTTCTGTGATTCTATATAATCTTCGTATTCGCTAGCCGACAGCAGGCTGTCGACCCCGCTCGGCTTGCCGATCTTGATTTTGACCATCCATCCGTCCGCGTATGGGGAGTTGTTAACCAACTCCGGAGCGTCGGCCAGAGCCTCATTGATTTCAATGATCTCCCCGGAGACGGGAATGTAGAGTTCGCTGAAAGTCTTCACCGATTCGACCTCGCCGAAAGTGTCGTGCGCTTCGAACTTCTCTCCAACGCGTGGCAATTGGACGTGAACGACATCGCCCAACTGCTCTTGCGCGAAGTCCGTAATGCCGACCGTGCCGAGGCCATCGGCGACGCGAATCCATTCGTGATCTTTGGTGTAATGAAGGTCATCAGGGTAAGCAGCCATTGCGGATTCTCCCGAAAAATTGTAGTGCGATTACTTGCTACGTTTGTAGAACGGCGTCTGCGCAACTTGCGCCTTGAGCCTCCGCCCGCGCACGTCGACTTCAAACGCCGTTCCGACGCCGGTGTGTTCAATCGGCAGATATGCCAGGCCGATGTTCTTTTTCAGATACGGCGCGAAACTGCCCGACGTGACCATGCCGGCCTCACGATCGTCGATAAATACAGGGTAGTGGTCGCGGGCGATGCCTTTATCAGTCATTTCAAAACCGACGAGCTTGCGCGTCAATCCTTCTTCTTTCTGTTGAAGGAGACGATCACGCCCGATGAAATCGCCCTTCTTGAATTTGCAAATCCAGCCCAGGTCGGCTTCGAGCACGGTCGTCGCGCCGTCAATGTCGTTGCCGTAGAGCGCCATCTTGGCTTCGAGCCGAAGTGTGTTGCGCGCAGCCAGGCCGCAGGGCAAAATGCCGCGCGGTTCGCCTGATTCTAGAATCTTGTTCCAGACGCGATCCGATTCGTTCGGATCGAAGTAGATCTCAAACCCGTCTTCGCCCGTGTAGCCTGTCCGCGCGATGATCGCCGGAACGCCGTCAACGTCGCCGCGCGTGAACCAGTAATACTTGATCTCGGCGAGTGGGACGACGGTCAGCGGTTGCAACGTCTCCAGAGCCTTCGGCCCCTGAACCGCCAATTGCGAATAGTTGGCGCTGACGTTCGACGGTTCGGCGTCGAAATCGCCGGCGTGATCGCGTATCCAATCGAAGTCTTTGTCAACGTTGGAAGCGTTGACGCAGAGGAAGTAATGATCCGGGGCGAAGCGGTGGACCAGAATGTCGTCAACAAACGTGCCTTCGGGATAGGTCAGCGCGGTATATTGCGCCTGCCCGTCGTGGAGTACGCCGGCGTCGTTGGTGGTCAGGCGCTGAATGAGGTCCAACGCCTGCGGCCCGCGGATTTCGATCTCGCCCATGTGGCTGACGTCGAATAATCCGACCGACGAGCGCACCGCTATATGCTCTTCGATCGTTCCGGCTCTGTACTGAACGGGCATGTCCCATCCGCCGAAATCTATCATTCGACCGCCCAACTTTCGATGCGCGTCGTTGAGCGCGGTCTTTTTCAAATGGCTCATTGGTGTGTCTGACAACGTTCGTCGAACCTCTGGAAAAGTTCTCGTCCCCGGCGGAAAAGCCAATATTGGCGGGGAAGTCAACTGGAAGGCAAACCTAACACACGGTTTACAAATTCGTCAACCTGAGGGGGATTGCGGATTGCGGAGGTGGAAAATCCCTCGATTAAAGCGCGAACGGCGCTTCTGAAACACTCTGATTAAAGCCGAAATTTTTTGCGCTCCACTGGCGCCTGCCATGCGTAATGGCAAGTGGAACCCGGACAGATCAATTGATCGAGAGGAAAGAGGGCGGAATGCAGCGAGCGGACGACACCCTGTCGCGCGCGAAAGATGGTGATCAGACGGCCTTCGCGGACCTGGTGCGCGAGCATCAGGCGATGGTCTTCTCTCTCGCCCATTATTTCTCGCGTGACCGGGCGACGGCCGAAGACCTGGCGCAAGAGGTGTTCATTCACCTCTACCAGAATCTCAGGTCCATCGAATCGCCCGCGCATTTGAAATTCTGGCTGCGCCGAGTGACCAGCCATCGCTGCATAGACCACGCCCGCAAAGAATACAAGAAGAAGACCGTCAGCGTTGACGACGCGCCCGAACCCGTCGCGCCGGTTGAGTTCAGGGACTCGTTGATGACCGAGGCGCTGCGTCGGATCGTGGCCACTCTGCCCGAAAAACCGCGCCTGGTTGTCACGCTGCGTTACCAGGAAGACCTCGACCCGACCGAGATCGCTCAGTTGCTGGACATGCCGCTCAACACGGTCAAAAGCCATCTGCGGCGTTCGCTCGCGATTTTGAGGGAGAAAGTCACTCGATCTTTGGGAGAGATAAGAGTATGAACCGTTTTGATGAAGAATTGAGACATGCGCTTAGCCGTGAAGAGCCGTCGCCCGATTTCACCGATCGCGTGATGGCGCGCGTCGCCGAATTGCAGAAGCGGGAAAAGCCCGGGAAGAAGACGGACTGGCTGAGAAGACTCGCGGAGTTTTTTCAGCCGCCGCAGATGAAATGGATGAAGTGGGCGATGGCGGGCGCAATGGCTGTCCTGCTGATCATCGCCGGCTTCGGCGTCCATCACCGCCGCGAAAATGAGAGACGGCTGCTGGCCGAAATCGCCGAAGGCGAACGCGCGAAAGAACAGGTGATGCTGGCGATGCGCATCGCCAGCGCCAAACTCAACGTCGCTCAGAGGAAGGTTCACGGGACCGCCGGTCGCGAAGGCGAATCGAAATAACTACGAACAAATAACCACGGAGGGGAAACTGATGAAACCGATTATGCTCAGACTCATTTCAGTCGCGCTGCTCGCGCTCGTCTGCGCCGCGGCGCCGGTTTACGCGCAGAACGCCCATTTGCAGATAGACCATCTTGACAGGCTCTTCCCCAAGGCCGTCGAGACGATAGACGTCAGGGTCGACGGCGCGCTGCTGCTCATGGCGTCCAAGTTTCTGAGGAGCGACAAGGAGGATGAGGCTGCGGTCAAGGAGATCGTCAAGTCGCTCAAGGGCGTTTACGTCAAAGGCGTGGAGTTCGACAAAGAGGGCGAATACAACGAGTCCGACGTCGAAGCGGTTCGCCAACAACTCGCCGCGCCCGGCTGGGATCGCATCGTCGGCGTGCGCAGCAAACGCGACGGCGAAAACGTCGAAGTCTTCCTGATGATCAACAACGACGCGGTGATCGAAGGAGTCGGCGTGCTCATCGCCGACCCGAAGCGAGTCATGGTCGTCAACGTCGTCGGCCCGATCGACCCGGAAAAGATCAACAACCTGCGCGGCCAGTTCGGAATTCCGAAAGATTTCGCCCTCGATTTCGGCGGAGCAAAGAAGACTCGCAAAGGAGCAAATTGAAGAACGACGGGGCGACGGGGGGACTGGGGGACGGGGGGGAACCGTTAAAGATTCTTTTCGCCCCGTCGCCCTGTCTCCCCGTCGCAACAGAAGGAGGTAACGCAATGACCCGATTAGTCGAGTTCGCCAGAAGAGCGACTCTGTTCACAATAATGATCGCGCTGCTAGTTTCGCCTTCGTTCTTCGCTCTGGGGAAGGGCAAAGGCTTCAAGGACGTGGTCAAACACATTGAGACCAGCTACGGCGCGAAGAAGGTCCGGATTCCGATGCTCGGCATGGCCAACTTCGCGGTCAAACTGATTCGCCCTGCGGGCGTGAAAGGGTTCAAGCTGGCCGTATTCGAAGATCAGGAGTTTTCCGCGCGCCCTGGCGCGGCCTCTTTCGACGCGGTGATGCGCGAAGCTTACGACAAAGACTGGCAGCCGATGGTTCAGATCAGCTCGAAGCGCGAGGGCAATAGCCATACTTTCATCTACGTCAATAGTTCGGGCAAGGACGTTCAGTTCGCGCTGACCGTGTTAGAAAACCGTGAAGCCGTCGTGCTCGAAGTCAAATTCAACCCCGACGCGGCGGCGAGGTTTCTCGAAAATCCTAAAATAATGGGCATTTCGCTCGGTAAATCGATCCGCGGCAATAATTCCGGCGCCGTCGCGTCGAATCGTCCGCCGCGCCGCGCATCCAATTCATCGGGCAGTCCATCAGGCAATCCTTCCAGCGTTGATTCACAGCAGACAGCGCCGTCTCAGGCGGCGGACGTTCAACCGGCTGACGCGAAGCCCAGGCCGTCGTTGGATACGGCGGCCAATGGTGAGAACAATGCGCCCCCGCCGAGCGACGCGAAGGCTGAAGACTCTTCCGCCGCGAGTGCGGCCGTCGTAACCGGAGCGCAACCGAATCTGCCCGGGCGCGATACTATTCGCATCGAGACGCGTCTGGTCAATCTGAACGTCAAAGCGGTGGACAAAGCGGGACAGCCGTTAACCGATCTGAAAATGGAAGATTTTGTGGTTAGTGAAGACGGCGTCAAACAGGATGTCTCGCATTTCAAACCGGTTAACGCTCCGGTCAACGTTCTGATGCTGCTCGATCTGAGCGGCAGCACACAGAGGAAACGCGGCGCGATGATAGAGGCCGCGCGCAAGTTCATCGATACGCTTCCGCCGCAGGATAAGATTTCGCTGGTGGCCTTCACGCGCCAATACCGCCCGCTCGTTGATTTCACTGCGGACAAGATCGCGCTCAAGAGAGACCTGGAGCAGGTCAAGAAGATCGGCGGCGGCACCGCCTTTTACGACTCGATGTGGCGGGCGCTCGACGATTTGGACAAGATCGTCGACGCGCGCAAAGCCATTGTCGCGCTGACGGACGGCGAAGACGAATCGCTGATTGGCGATAAAGAGACCAAGCGTACGTTCGACGAATTGTTGGATCGCGCTTCTGAAGAGGACGTGACGATCTATCCCATCTACTTCAGCAGCCAGAACCCTTACGACAAGATCGGTTTGCTGTTCGGCGGCGGCGGCGGGTTGATGGGCGGTGAAGAAAACCGCAAAATCGCCCGCAAACAGCTCGACTCACTTGCCGAACAGACCGGCGGCGAAGTCTTCAGCGCGCAGCGCGAAGAAGAGCTCGAAGGCGCTTACAAACGCGTCGCCGGCGAATTGCACACGCTCTACAGTCTGGCCTACTCGCCTGACAAGCCGAAACACAACGGTGAGTTCCGGAAGATCAACGTTAAGATCGGGCGCGAGGGAGCGGTGGCGAAGACACGCCGGGGCTATTACGACAAATGATTCAGAGGAGTTCAACATGTCGCGATGCGACGCCCTGAATCGATGAAATATAGACAGGATTGACAGGATTTTTCAGGATTTTATGAATTGAGATCAATCCTGAGAAATCCTGTCAATCCTGTCTATTTCCGAGGAGAGAAAAATGAATACCAAACCCGTCGCGACAGGCGGATCATCCGCGTTGCTGGCGCTCCTGCTTTTTTGCGCGGCTCCCGCGACGCGCGCTCAAGACGCGCGATTGCAACTCGACCATCTGGACAGGCTCGCGGCCCGCGCGACCGAGAGCGTCGAGATAACAATGAACGACGTCCAGGTACAGTTCCTGAAGAAGCTCGTCTCGCTCAGCGAACCGGACAGGTCGAAGCTCAAAGGATTGCTGTCGAAGTTGAAAGGCATTTATATCCGTGGTTATGAATTCGCGCGGGACGGCGAATACTCCGACGGCGACGTCGAAGAGATCCGAGCGCAATTGCGCGCGCCGGGCTGGGAACGGATCGTCGAAGTTCGTAATCGTAACGGCGGCGACGAGGTCTTCTTCATGCCGCGCAACGACGAGCTGGCCGGATTCGCCGCCATTTCGACCGAGCCGAGAAAGGTCTGCGTCATCAACATTGTCGGCCCGATGGATATGGATGATATGGCCCTATTGGATAGGGAGTTTCATCTTACGCGCTGCGGCGGACCGAATATTGGACGACAGAGGAGAAGTGTTCGGTGAGCGAGTCAGTAGTGATAAAAAGAATTCGGGCTGTCGTTAAAGGAATGATCGTTTTGATCCTGCTCGCGGCGTTTTGCGGCGCGACGGCGCGGGCGCAGGACGCGAAACTGCAAATCGATCACCTCAACAGACTCGCGGATAAAGCGGCGGAGGTCGTCGAGGTCGCGCTCGACGAGCGGTCGTTGCGACTTGCGGCGAGGTTTCTTTCCACCAATAATCCCGATGAAGCGAAGGTCAAACAGATCGTCTCCGGTTTGAAGGGGGTTTACGTGCGGGTCTTCGAGTTCGACAAGCCCGGTGAATATTCATCGAGCGACCTCGAATCGATCCGCTCGCAACTGCGTCAGCCGGGATGGGATAAGATCGTTGGCGTCACCAGCCGTCGCGGCGGCTCGAACGTCGACGTTCACCTGAAATATCAGGGAGATAATGTCATCGGGTTGGCCATCATCGCCGCCGATCCGACGGAACTTACCGTAGTCAACATCATCGGCCCGATCGACCTGGAAAAAGTCCGCCAGCTCGAGGGGCAGTTCGGCATCCCGAAACTTGATCTGGGAGAAGGCGCCAAGGGCAAACCGCACAATAAATAATCAGCGGTTTTCATTTTCCTGGCCCTGACGAATTTTGTGGCGCCAACCCAATTATCTTTAGCCACGAATGAACACGAATATTATTTCCGGACTGGTAAATTGTTTGGTTTCCATCCTCTCGCTTCTATTCGTGAAGATTCGTGTTAATTCGAAGCTAAAATTCTTTTTCTCGAATCAATACAAACTATTGCATGACTCAATCGTTAATCGATGAATTCGCCAGGAAAATCTGGGACTACCATCACCTCAACCATACGCTCGAAAAGAGCGACATTATCCTTACTTTGGGGAGTAACGATCTGCGCGTCGCCGAATATGCGGCCGAATTGTATTTGCAAGGCTGGGCGCCGCTGCTCGCGTTTTCGGGCAATGTCGGGGCGTTGACGCGGGAGCGTTTCAACAGGCCCGAGGCGGAGCTCTTCGCCGAGATAGCTCTGCGAAGGGGAGTGCCCGAGAGCGCGATGCTGATCGAGGCGGAATCTACAAACACTGGCGAAAACGTGGTCTTCAGCCGCCGCCTTCTCGAATCGAAAGGGATAGATCCGGACAGCTTGATCCTTGTCCAGAAGCCTTATATGGAGCGGCGCGCTTACGCCACTTTTATAAATTTCTGGCCAGGCAAGAGAGTTATAGCCGCCTCTCCGCCCATCCCCTATTCCGAATATCCCACCGCAGATTTGCCGCGTGATCTGGTCATCAGCATTATGGTCGGCGACCTTCAGCGAATCAGAATCTATCCAAACCATGGGGGCCGTAGGTTTCAGATCGAACAGGAGATACCCGACGATGTCTGGCAGGCGTTCGAGAAGCTCGTCGAGCTTGGATATGATAAACACCTGATTTAACAGGTTCCAGGTGTCAGGTTCCAGGTTCCAGGTTCCAGGTTCCAGGTTCCAGGTGTTAGGAATTTGCGAAACTCTTTTACTGACACCTGGCGCCTGGAATCTGAAACCTGTTGCTAACGCGCAAAGGAGCGGGCTATCATAGCCGCGCATCCGCGCTCCGGCCCCCGTCCTCGCGCCGGAGTGGTGGCATGCAATCTCATTGTGGCGCCGCTATCACTTTCCTGATCTATTTATAGTTTGCGTTCCACGCTCCTCCATCCTCACTATTTGTCTGAGATGGCTTGCCTTATGAAGTTTGGGTATCTTGTGCATCGGCGATCTAACGGGTAAAATCGCTAATCAAGCAATGAGCGCGAATCTTCTAGAAATGAGCCGCAGGGCGGAACAGAAATTTATATACGCAAAGCCAAGCACATATTGGAAGAGCGAATAGCCGCGCTCCTGATAGGCCTTTGTGCGCCTGCGGCGAATGGCCCAGAGGGGCGCCGGAGTAGGCCGGTTTTTTATTTTCATTATGGACAATCAACTGAAATCACAGATCAACATTGAAGACGAGATGAAGCGTAGTTATCTCGACTACGCCATGTCGGTGATCATCGGTCGCGCGTTGCCCGACGCGCGCGACGGTTTAAAGCCTGTCCATCGCCGCATTCTTTACTCGATGAACGAGAAGGGGCTGCTGCCCGGCAAGCCGTATAAGAAATCGGCCAACGTCGTCGGCGACGTGCTCGGCGCGTATCATCCTCACGGCGACACCGCCGTTTACGATTCGATGGTGCGAATGGCGCAGGATTTTTCGATGCGCTACCCGCTGATCGACGGGCAGGGCAATTGGGGCAGCGTCGACGGGGACAATGCGGCCGCATACCGTTACACCGAAGCGCGTCTCACGCGCATCTCCACCGAGATGCTCGCCGACATCGAGAAGGAGACCGTCAAATTCATTCCGAACTACCAAGAAACGCTTCAGGAGCCGACCGTCTTGCCGACTCGCGTGCCGAACCTTTTGGTCAACGGCTCGGACGGAATCGCCGTCGGCATGGCGACCAAGATTCCGCCGCACAACCTGGGCGAGATCATAGAAGCGACCATCCAATTGGTTCAGCACCCGAACACCAAGGCCGAGGATTTGTTCAAGATGGTGCCGGGACCTGATTTCCCCACCGGCGGATTCATTTATGGACGTGAAGGCATCAAGCAGGCCTATGAGACGGGGCGCGGCGTGATGCAGATTCGCGCGAGGGCCGCGATTGACCGCATCGGGCGCGGCGCTCAGGAGCGCGACGCCATTGTCATCACCGAGATTCCTTTCCAGGTCAACAAGTCGAAATTGATCGAACAGATCGCCGACCTGGTCAACGACAAGAAGGTCGAAGGCATTTCGGAGATCCGCGACGAGACCGACCGCGAATCGTCCGCGCAGAAGAAAGTCCGCATCGTCATCGAACTCAAACGCGACGCCGTCCCGCAGATTATCCTGAACAAGCTCTACAAGATGACGCAGATGCAGATCTCTTTCGGGATGATCAACCTCTCGATCGTCAACGGCCAGCCGAAGATTCTCACTCTGGCCGAGACGCTTAACGAATTCATCGCCTTCCGCCGCGAGGTCGTGCGCAACCGCACGACGTACGAGTTGAAGAAGGCCAGACATCGCGCGCACATCCTGGAGGGCCTCAAGAAGGCCATCGACATCATCGACGAGATCATCAAGCTGATCCGCGGGTCGAAATCCACAGACGACGCCAAGCAGGGACTGGTCAACAAGTTCAAGTTCACGGAGATTCAGGCGCAGGCGATACTCGACATGCAGCTTCGACGCCTCGCGGCCCTCGAACGGCAGAAGATCATCGACGAGTACGAAGAGGTGATCAAGCTGATCGCCGAGCTGGAAGAAATTCTCGCCAACGAGCGCGTTCTGAGGACCTTAATCGTCAAGGAGCTGCGCGCCGTTCAGAAGGATTACGCCGACGAACGCCGCACGCAGATCGTCGACAGCGGCGTCGAGCTGACGCTCGAAGATCTGATCGCGGACGAGGACGTGGTGATCACGCTGACCCATTCGGGTTACGTCAAACGCACGCCGTTGACGATGTATAAATCGCAGCGGCGCGGCGGTACGGGACGCAAAGGCATGAGTACGCGGTCGGAGGACGTCGTCTCGCACATCTTCATGGCCTCGACCCACAGCTACCTGATGGTCTTCACGAACGAGGGGAAGGTCTATAAACTGAAGGTCCATGAGATCCCCGACGCCACGGCGGCGGGCAAAGGCAAGGCCATCGTCAACCTGATCAGCCTGCCGTCATCCGAGAGGGTCGCGGGCGTGATCCCGGTTCGCGAATTCGCCGAAGGCCGGTATGCCGTGATGGTCACTCGCAAGGGCGTGATCAAGAAAACGGAGCTTTCCGAATTCGGCAATATCCGGCAAAACGGCATCATCGCCATGGGCGTCGACGAAGGCGACGAACTGATGGCCGTGGAGTTGACCGACGGCGCGAAGAAGATCTTCCTGGCCACGTACGAAGGCATGGCGATCTGCTTCAACGAAGAGGAGGTGCGCGACATGGGGCGCCAGGCTCGCGGCGTGCGCGGCGTTACGCTGCGCGACGACGATAACGTGGTCAGCGTCGTCGCCGTGGAAGGCGACGAGCAGATGCTGAGCGTCACGAGCAACGGCTTCGGCAAGCAGACGCCGCTCTCGGAATACCGCGTGCAATCGCGCGGCGGCAAAGGCGTGATCAACATCAAGACCACTGAGAGGAACGGCAAGGTGGTCGCCGCCATGCCGGTCACGAAAGACAGCGAAGTGTTGATCATCACAAGCAATGGCAAACTGATCCGCCTCGAAGCCGAAAAGATCCGCGCCACCGGCCGCAGCGCCCAGGGCGTCAAACTGATCGACACGTCGGGTGGCGACCTGGTCGCCAGCGCGTCGCTCGTCGAGCAGCAGAGCGGGCCGTTGGCCGAAGAGGCGGTAGCCGAGAAATGAGAGAACAAAAGTAACGACCAAAACCGATTATAGAAAACGGAAGACGGAAGGTGGAAAATGGGTGATGGAAAAGCTGAAGCAGGTGTTACCCCACACGCGTATCAATGACGCCCCAACTTTCTTAAATTTGCTGTTAACCGCTTGCCTCCTTACGCTGACTACATTCGGTCTTTCTTGCTCCAGCGGCGCGCTGCTCGATAAGGCGCAGGCGGCATGGGACAACACCGATTACGCCGCCGCGGCGAATTATTACGAGCAGTTTCTCAAAGAGAATCCGGGGAGCGACAAGGCGGAATTCGCCCGGCTGAGAGTGGCGACGATCTACCGGCGCGATATCAAGAAGTACGACCGCGCCATCGAACACTACATCCACTTCATTGAGGAGTTCCCTAAATCGCCTGACATCGTCCAGGCGCGGGTGCAACTCGGCGAATGCTACGGGCTGACCAAGAAGTATCGGGAGGCCATCAGTGAGTACGAAGGCGTCTTGCCGAAGATCAGCGATGAGAGTGAGCGCCGCCGTATGCGTCTCAACATCGCCGATATGTATTTCGATCTGAATGACCGCGGACAGGCGTTGGCCGAGTATCAGAAGGTGATCGTGGGCGCGACTTACGACAACCTGACCGAACGCGCCTACCTGCGGATTGGAGGCATCAGGCTCTTGCGGGATGAGTATGAAGACGCCATCCAGGCTTACCAGACTGTGGCCTCCAACACCAAGGACCCGATGGTCCGCCGCGCCGCCCGCTTCACATTGGCCGATTGTTACGTGCGCACGCTCCAATACGACCTGGCTATTCGGACGCTGGAGCAGACCGAGCCTGATCCGAAATCGCCGAGCTATATTCAAAAACGCATCGCAAGCATTCGAGAACAACGACGTCAACGCAATCTATCCACGCCGTTTCCGCCGAAATGGCCGGATAAACAGTCGGATAAACAGTCGGGTAACTAATAGACCGGAGTCTTTATGCCTATATTCAGGGGCCGCAAGCCCACAAAGAAAAAATCATTCGGGGGAAAGCCGGGTAAGCCGGGCAGGGGCGGTAAATTCGGAGGCAAGTCGGGGGGCGGGGGCAAGTTCGGTAGAGCAGCCGGCCCTAAGAAGGGCAAGAAACGCGCCCCAAAACGTAAAAAGAAAGTAGTGAAGAAAGCTCCGGCGCAGACCATCGAGAGCACCGGCATGGAAGCCTGGTACATGAAACAGTTGATGACCGCCGAGATCCCGATCGTCGTCGTGCTCAACACCGGCGAAAAGGTCCGCGGTTACGTGCGCTATTACGACAAAGACACCTTCAGCCTCGGCCCTGCCAACGGCAGCCCGAAAATGTTCCTACGTAAAGATAGCATACGTTATTTGTACGAAGAGCCGGAGGAGGGCGAGTTTTATGAGGAAGAATACGAGGAGGAGGAGGAGACATAAATAGCGGGCCGTCGCGCCACATCCCTCGAATTCCGTGGAAGTCACGCTCATGGTTCGGAAACAAATGGAACTTTGAGCGTGGCTTTCGCGTCTATGCAAGTATCGCAATTTCCCCTGTCGTTCAATTGGTCGCGCTCTATCGTCATAATGTTCCGCGCAAGTTGCGTCGTATGGAGCGTTCACTGATCGAGTATTGAAGATTGAAGATTGAAAATTGAAGATCGAAGATCGAGGATCACGATATTCGTTCTATAGATTTCAACGGAAAGTTTTTCCTGTCTTCGTCCCGGAGGGGGACAGCGGATATTAGCCGGTGGGAATCCGCAGGAACCGAATGCAATTTGAATTCGCGCCCTGGAATGGCGCCTGACCGAAGCACCTGGTCTCTCGCCCTTTCAGGGCTGTAATGGTTTTGGGGGCCGGCGCTTTTTCCATCGGCTGATATCGTCGGCGCATCCGGCGCGCTATAACCTTTCCTGGGCGCTACACTTTCTATCCTCGATCTTCTATCCTCGATCCTCGTTTTCTTAGTGATTGATTATCCGCAGGAGTATTTATCATGGCGCTGAAGCGACTTACGGCATCATTTCTCGCCGCGCTGTTAATTTGCCCGCCTGCCCTGGCGCAGACGCCAACGCAGCCTCAAACGCAAAAAGAAGACAAATCCCAAAAAGAGGACAAAGAACTGGAGAAGAAGGCGCTCGCGCTGCTCGACGAAGTGGTCGGCGAGGCGATGTCGTTGAAGCTCGTCGAGAATCGGATCTTCGCTCTGACCACGGCCGCCGACCTGTACTGGAAGCGTAATGAAGACCGCGCCCGGGCGCTTCTCGCCGAAGCGGTCAATCAATTCATGGCTATCGAGCGTCCATCACAATCCCAGACCCAACCCCAGGCCGAGCCAGATGGGCTGCAAGCTCTGCAGGCCATGGGGATTCGCATGGAGTTGCGGACGCAGTTGCTTCAGACACTGGCCGCTCGCGATAGCCGGATGGCGCTCGATTTCCTGCGCGCCTCCCGCCTTCCGGACGCGGGAAAGCTGTTCGGCGGCAAGGTCGCCTCGCCCGACTTTGAGCGGGATTTCGAGATGCAGTTGGCCGCCCGCATAGCCGAAAACGATCCGCGCACGGCGTTGCAGATAGCCGAGGAGAGCCTCAAGCAAGGTGTCACTCATCAGGTCTATGAAATCTGGGCGAACCTGCTGAACAAAGACCCGAAAGCCGCCGCGAAACTCTCCGGCGACATCACCTCCGCGATTAAATCAGCCGACGCGTTGAAAGACTACCAGTCCATCTATGTGGTAACTTCCATGCTGACCCAGCTGCGCACGCAGATGCGGCCCTCCCGCTCGAACGCCACGAACGCCAAAGAGACGCCGCCGCCGCAGGAGGCGCAGGACATGTTCCGTGATCTACTCGACCTGATGATCTCGACGGCGCTCAAAGTCACAACGGCGCAGTTGCTGGATTTTCAAGAACAGGGGCGGGCGCGAGATCTGCTGACGCAGGTTCAGATGTTCTTGCCGGACATCGAGAAGCAACTGCCTTCGCGCGCGCAGGCCGTGCGCGCGAAGCTCGCGCAATTCGACAAAGCCTTCGTTCGCCAGCAGACGCCGCAGGAGGTTTTCGAGGATATGGAGAATAAATCCCCTGACGAGCTGATCGCGATGGCCGCCAAATCGCAGGACGAATTCAAGGACTTGCTCTACCGGCAGGCGGCGACGAAACTCATTGAGCAGGGAGACACGGCGCGCGCGCGCCAGATCGTGAAAGACTTCCTGCCGGACGAAGGATCGTGGGACCCGCTCTTCGCCGAGATCGATCGGAAGGAGAGGGAGCAGGCGATGAAAGAAGGCAAGCTGGAAGAGGCGCGCAAAAGCGTCTCGCGATTAGGATCGAGCGAGGAGCGCGCCCTGGCTCTGATCGAACTCGCCATGAAGGCCGAAGCCGAAAAGGATCAGAAATCGCAACGGGAGTTGCTCAAAGAGGCCGGCGAACTGCTCGGCGATCAGATGGAGACGCGCTCGCAGGTCGAAGCGCAGTTGGTCCTGGCCGCCGCCTCTCTCAATCTAGACCCTGACCGGGGTTTCGAGATTCTGGGATCGGGGATTGACCGCCTGAACACGGTCTTGAACGCCGTGGCGACGATCACCAAATTCGACCAGGGAGGGACGACGCCTCTCGCCTCCGTCAATGCCGGCAACGCCCTGGACGGCGAGATGCGTTTGAACGCCGGCGAATTCTCCAACGTCACTACCAATTTGGATCAGCAGTTGCTCGCCTTCGCGCGAAAAGATTTCGATCGCACGGTGACGATGCTCAAACGCTGGCAGGTCAACGAGGTCAGGCTGGCGATCTGCCTGACGCTCCTGAATAGAATTCTCGGCGCCGAGAAAGTCGAGTATCGAGGATCGAGAATCGAGTATGGAAGGTCGAGGATTGATGATTGAGGATTGCGTCATCTATTCTATCCTCGATCTTCTATCTCGGAGGAGGTCATTATGACTCTGAAGTCCCGTAAAGTTTTTTCAGCCGTTCACACTGCCGTCATCGTGTTGTCGCTCGTATCGCATACGATGGCGCAAACGCCGCGCGAGCGCCTCAGAACCCAACAGTCGCCGCCGCAGGAGCCGCAGCAGACTGAGGAGGAGAAGAAGGCTGCGAAGGAGCTTGAGAAGAAGGCGCTGGCCCTGATCGACGAGCTGGTCGCCGAAGCGGCGTCTTTGAGGCTAACGGAAAATCGAGTCTACATTCTGATCAGCGCGTCGGACCTTTTGTGGTCGCGCGATGAAGAGCGTGCGCGGGCGCTTGTCCGCGAGGCGATGGATCAGGTCGTCGCCAATATGCGCGAGGCCAAGGAGAAGGCGGCCCAGGAGGACGGGCAGTACTTCGATTCGCGTTATCCTCGCCGATACGGCCCATCAAACCTGCGCCAGACGGTCTTGAATCTGCTGGTGAGACGGGACGCCAAATTGGCGATGGAGTTTTTGCAACTGACGCGCTCGCTGCGGTCAGCCGAGAACAGCCGCGATCCCGGAGAGGAACAGCAGGAGAAGATGATGGAATTGAACCTGGCCTCTCAGGTCGCCGAAAACGACCCCCAAACGGCTTTGCGGATCGCCGAGGAGCATCTCGACGGCAAATTGGATTATCAGGCATTGAATCTCTGGAACACCCTGCAAAGAAAAGACCCGAAGGCCGCCTCGCCGCTGACCGAAAAGATCATCAGCAACCTGAAATCACAGGACATCCTGGCCGATAACAACGCGTCCGGCTTCGTTTTCGGCGTATTGAACGTCCTTAGATCGCGCGCGAACGAGATCGCAAACGCGCGAAATAATCCGGACGCGGCGAACGCGGCGCAATTCAATTCGTCCGAGATACAACAGGCCTACCGCGACGCGCTTGAGGTCGCCGCCGCCGCCGCGCTCAAGATCACCTCAAACGACTTGATCAACCAGGACGAGGCCAACAGGACGCGCAACCTGCTCATGCAGATCCCGAGCTATCTACCGGACATCGAAAAGTTCCTCCCGTCGCGCGCGACGGCGGTCCGCGCCAAGGTCGCGCAGTTCGACAAGGCCAAATACTTCAACCCGTATGAGAAGTTCTACGCGGAATACGGAAACGATCTTTACAACAAGTCGCTTCAGGACCTGCTCGCGCTGGCCCCGAAGGCGCCGCAGGAAGTCCGCCAGAACATCTATTACCAGGCCGTACAGAAGGCCATCGATCAGGGCGATAATGAAACTGCCCGCAAGATCATCGGGGAGAACATCCCGGATAAGTGGCAGGCGAATGATCTGCTTTCCAACCTCGAGCGCAGAAACTCGGAGCGGGCCGTCGGCGAAGGCAAATACGCCGAGGCCAGGAAGTCTCTCGCTCGCATGCGCACTGACGAACAGCGCGCGTCGGCCCTCGCCGGATGGGCGTCCGCCGCCGCCGGCAAAGGCGATGAGAAATCGGCGCGCGAGATGTTGGAGGAGGCCCGGGCGCTCGTCGGCTCGCGAATGCAGAGGAGCGATCAGCTAGAAGCGCAGCTGGCCGTCGCTAACGCCGCCGTCAATCTCGATCCCGACATGAGCTTCGAAATCACCGAGTTGGCCGTCGATAGAATCAACCGGTTGGTCGCAGCTAACATGGAGATTCAGATCTTCGGCGGGATGGAGGAAGGTGAAAGCAGGATCATGGAGGGAGGCGCGTGGGGTGGTTATTCGGGGAGCATCGTCCCGCTCTTCACCGCGTTGGCGCAGAAGGATTTTGACCGCGCCGCCAGTTTGCTTAAACGCTGGCAGTCGAACGAACTCAGATTGATGATGAGCCTCTCGCTCGCGCAGAGTATCCTGGGCGGACAGGGAGTCGTGAGATATGCGGCTAGGCGTATCGCTTACCGTACTGTATCCGCGCCGCCTCCACCTCCGCCTCCACCTCCGCCTCCAAGGAGGCAATAGAGATATTCGTAATCTTCACTCTGTATTTCCCGCCTTCCATTTTGCTCGCCCTCGTTTGCGCTCGCTGTCTTTGCGCTTCTGCTCGACGCGCTTGCGTTTCGATCCGGCTGTGGGTTTCGTCGCTTTGCGTGGCTTGCGCGGGCGCTGCAATTTTTCGAGCCTCTCTGCCATTCGCTCATAAGCCGCTTCGCGGTTGGCCGATTGCGAGCGCCGTTCAGTCGCCGTGACGACGATGCCGGTGGGGCGGTGCGTCAGCCTGACGCCGGTTTCGACCTTGTTGCGATGTTGCCCCCCCGGACCCCCCGCAACGAAAAATTCCAGATCGCAATCGCGCTCCAATGATTCTCTGTCTGTCGGATGGTTATTCATGTAAGTCAATCGGGAGTGGGGAATGGGAAGTGGGGAGTAGGGATGTTATTTTCAACGCCTCATTCCCTATTCCCCACTCCCAATTCCCCACTCCCCATTCCCCACTCCCCATTCCCCACTCCCACCAACGGCTCGTTGTCGGCGCCCACCAGCGTCAGCGAACGTTCCTGCCGCAGGTCGCGCCAGTGCCGCAGGCAGACGATTAACAGCGCGGCCACAGGAACGCTCAGGAAGACCCCGATCACCCCGCCAAGCTCCGCGCCGCTCAGAACCGCCAGGATCACCACGACCGGATGAACCTCGACGCCGCGGCTGATCAGGCGCGGATAGATGACGTAATCGTGAATCACGCGATAGATCGCCAGGAACGCGAACACCAGAAGCGCGTTGCGCCACGAATGGAAACTCGCCACGAGTATGGCGACCGCGCCAAGCGAGATCGGCCCGACGACCGGAACGAATTCGAACAGCCCGGCCACGACCCCGAAGACCAGCGGATAAGGCAGCCCCAGCAGCCACAGCCCGACGCCCACGACCACGCCGACTATCAAACAAGCCAGCAACTGCGCCCGAATGTATGCAGCCATCGTCTCGCTCACGTCTTTTAGAAATGTGGCCACGCGATAGCGCTTATCGGCGGCGGGCAGCGACGAAAGGAAGCTGTTACTGATCGCCTTCGCGTCCTTCAGAAAGAAAAAGCCCAGGACGGGGATCAGGACGAGCCAGAGCAGGTAAGGCGCCAGATGCACGGTTTTAAGCGCCACCCCCTGCAGCCAGTTCAGCAAACCAGTGATCGCGGCGTTCACCCCGTCGCTCAAGGATTGCCGCCAGATCGGGGGCAGATGATAGCGGTTGGGCAGCGCCGAGAGTTGCTTGGCGTATTGATCGAGTTGTTTCGCGTAATTGGGCATGTTCTCGAAAAAAGCGCTGAGCTGTTCCGAGAGCAGCGGCCCGACTTTTTCGAGCGTGAAGACCACGGCGCCGGCCATCAGCAGATAGACGATGATGATCGCCATCGTGTGGGGAAGGCGCAGGGTGAACCTGCCAACCGGGATCGAGAATTCAAAGAAATCCACGAGCGGCGCGATCAGGTAACAGAAGATGGCGGTGAACGCCAGCAGCAGCAGGATCATGCGCAGCTCATAAACCAGCCAAACGATGGCCGCCATCGCCCCGACGAGCAGAATGGCTTGAGTCACGATCCGGCGAATGCGGGCTGGATCGGTGAACAGTAAGTCTGTATTCAACGGCATAAGCGTAGTGATTGACAGTCACTTCATTTTCCATTTTCCATATTACATCTGTCATTTGTCATTGCCGGAGGCGATCTCTTCCAATGACAGATGACAAATCTCAAATGGAAAATTGAAAATGTCTTCTCTTCCTGATTCGCGATCGGCTGATTATACAACCTGTGATAATTTTGGGAGACCCTATTGCCATTGGCGGCCTCAATGAGTGAAGATGCCGGCGTCTTATGCCAAAGATCCTAGTTACTAACGACGACGGGTATTTTTCAGAAGGGATCGAAGCCCTCTCCAGGGCGCTCGAAGCGGTTGGCGAAGTCACGATGGTGGCGCCCGTTTCGGAGCAGAGCGCGACCGCGCATTCGCTGACGCTGACTAGACCGTTGCGCGCGCGCCAGATCGCCGAGCGGCGTTACACGGTGGACGGCACGCCGACCGATTGTGTATTGCTGGCTCTAACGAAGATTCTGCCGGAACCTCCGGACATAGTCGTGTCGGGCATCAATCACGGCGCAAATCTCGGCGACGACCTGACCTACTCGGGCACGGTCGCCGGCGCGCTCGAAGCGGCGGTATTCAGACTGCCCGGCATCGCCGTCAGCCTGGCCGCGCGCGAAGGCGATTTCACGCGCGCCGCGAATTTCGCCGCCGATCTGACGGCGCAGGTTTTAAAAGAGGGATTGCCTGAAGGCACGATCCTCAACGTCAACGTGCCGGTCGGAGAGATTCGCGGCGCGCGACTGACCCATCAGGGAGTGGTATCGGCCACCCCGGAAATCATCGAAGGCGTTGACCCACGCGGCAGAGCGTATTACTGGATCGGCATTCAGAAGGTTTCCTGGAAGGAGGATCGCGGCAGCGATTACGCCGCGATCGACGCCGGTTTGGTTTCGATCACTCCGCTGCGGACCGATATGACCGACTATCGCACGCTGGAGTCGCTCAGAAGCCACGATCTTTTTGGATTCGATGTCCAATCTTAATAACGGACAAGACAGCCTGCATCACGCGCGCGCCAGGGCGGAGATGGTCGAGCGGCTGCGGAGCCATTACCACATCCGCGACGAACGCGTGTTGGCCGCGATGGGACGCATCCCCCGCCACCTCTTCGTGCCCGAGGCGCTGCAATCGCACGCCTACGGCGATCACGCTCTGCCAATCGAATTCAATCAGACGATCTCACAACCTTTCATCGTCGCCCGTCAAACCGAATTGCTGGAAGTGACCATGGACGACCGCGCGCTTGAAATCGGCGCCGGATCGGGCTATCAGACCGCCGTGCTCGCCGCCGTCGCGGGCCAGGTTTTCGCGCTTGAGCGCATCCCAGAACTGGCGCGCGAGGCGCAGGCGCGACTGAGGAGTCTTGGCGTTTACAACGCCACGGTCAAATGCTTCGATGGCACGTACGGCTGGAACGAATTCGCGCCCTACCGCGCAATCCTGGTCGCCGCAGCCGCCCCTGACGCGCCGAAACCTCTCGTCGATCAACTGGCCATCGGCGGCCGTCTTGCGCTCCCCATCGGAACCGAGACCGAACAGCGCCTGATCCGCATCACCCGCGCGCCCGAAGGACCGATTAACGAAGATTTCGGCGCGTGCCAGTTTGTGAAGTTGATCGGCCGTTACGGCTGGGAAAGATAAAACATAGTGGATAGTGGGTAGTGGATAGCGCTAGCGGCTGAGAAACTTCAGCCACTAGGCGCCGACTACTACCCACTGACCACTACTCACTGACCACTACCCACTACGCATGGAATTAATCAAAGACTTAATTGACATCGTTCTTCATCTCGACACACACCTCGTTGAGTTGGTCTCGCGTTACGGGACATTCTCATACGCCATTCTCTTCGTGATCATTTTCTGCGAAACGGGCCTGGTCGTGACGCCCTTCCTGCCGGGCGATTCGCTGCTCTTCGCCATCGGCGCCCTGTCCGCCAAAGGCGCGCTCGACGTTTACACGGCCGCCTTTCTATTGATGTTGGCTGCGATCATCGGCGATTCGACCAATTACTGGATCGGCTATTTCGTAGGGCCGAAGGTCTTCCGCAGCGAAAGCTCGCGCTGGTTCAACCGCGCGTACCTGGTGCGCACGAACGCTTTTTACGTGAAATACGGCGTCAAGACGGTGATCATCGCCCGCTTCATGCCAATCATCCGCACCTTTGCTCCGTTCGTCGCCGGCATCGGGCGAATGTATTACCCCCGCTTCCTCTTCTTCAGCGTCCTGGGGAGCTTTCTCTGGATCGGACTTTTCATCACCGCCGGTTATCAGTTCGGCAACATCCCCGTGGTGAAGCGCAACTTCACGCTGGTGGTCCTGGCGATCATTTTTATCTCAATCCTGCCCGCGTTATTAGAGGCAGTGCGCGCAAGGCGAGCAAGAAAACAGCCGCTGAGCGAATGACATCATGACTCCGGCCGTTTTCAAGACTGCGGACGCCTAGCCACCGCAGTCACCGCAGCCACAGAGACAAAAAGAGGAGAGACAGAGTGTGATTACTCTTTTCTCTCCCGCCTTTGCCTCTGTGGCTCTGTGGCTCTGTGGCAGAGTTATCCGGTGACCAACATCAACTGCAATCGCGTTTGCAGTTTCTGCATCGCCGTGGCGACCTCAGTGAAACTCTCAGCCGCGCGCGCGGGCCCCAGCAGAGGGTCGGAGATCAGGAATGGGTAGTTGCCGTAGCCGGCTTCGACCGCGCCCCAAAGCATCTCCACGCACGAGTCGACCTCACCCAACTGCGCGCAGACTTGCGCCGTGATGTAGTAGTGATAGCCGCCCAACTGAAGCGGCCCGGTGACGGCTTCAGCGAGGACCTTTTTGCCGGTTTCGCGCTCGCCCTTGAGCGCGAGCATCAGAGCGCGCGCCTGTGAACAGAACCATTCCGAGCTCCCGCCTGTGACCATCGCATCGAGCCGGCGCACGGCGTCTTTGTCCTTGCCTTCGCAAATGTCGGTCGCCGCCAGCCAGAAATGTTTTTCGGGGATGGTGTCAGGGCAGGCGTCGAGTTCCCGTCGCGCTTCGGCGTAGTTGCCCTTCTGATATTGAAGGAAGCCGAGCACATACGGATAGGCCACAGGGTTGATCTCGGCGGCCTTGCGAAAGAGCGTCAGCGCGATGTCGGGCAATCCGGCGTAATCGTACGCGTGTCCCATCGCCTGATAAGCGTATTCGCTGTTCGGCGCGACCTGGAGCAGTTGTTTGCAGATGGCCAGCGCGTTCTTCAGATCGCCCTTCTCGCCGTGATAGACCGCCAGCCAGAAGAAAGCCGCGGGCAGTTGCGGATTGATTTCCATGGCCTTGCGCGCCGCCGCCTCCGCCTTGTCAAGCATCGTTTCATCGCGAAGATTGAAGCGAGCGTTGATGTAGCGGCCCGCCAGGGCGGCCCAGGCCGGGGCGTAGGACGGATCAAGTCCGACCGAAACTTCGAGCATCTCTATCGCCTGCCGGCGCTCACTGGTAGTGTCGCCGAACGCGAGGCCGCGCAGGTAGAACTCATAGGCCATCGGATTACGCGCCCCGTCGTGTTTGATCGCCTCCTGCTCGCCGGTCGTGACTTTGAGCCGCAGGCCGCGAATCAACTCCTCGCAGATTCTGTCCTGCAGCGCGATGACGTTGTCGAATTTGAGGTCGATCCGCTCCTGCCAGAGGATCTCGTTTCTCAGCACGTCCACCAGTTGCACATTGACGCGGAACGTGTCATCGGCCTTCAAATAGCTGCCCGATAGGATCGTATCGACCTGCAACTCGCGGCCGATGGCGCGCGGCTCGACGACCTGGTTGCGGTATTTCTCGACCGCCGACGAGGGGCGTACGATCAGCGATTTAAGGGGGGCGAGCTGTGTGATAACGCTGTCGGCGAGCGCGAATCCGAGGAAATCGATCTCGGAGTCGCCGGCCAGATTGCGAAGCGGCAGGATCGCCAGACGCCGCCGGTGCATCCCCGTTCCCGTCAATGAGCCTGTCGCGGCGGCGTCTGGCGCCGTCGTAATCCATTCGGTGGTGAAACCGGGCGTGGTCGTGTCGGACATAAACCCGATGTCGTATTCGGCGGCGAACGCCTCCGGATTATCGAAAGCCTTGCGCAGAGCCTGCGCGAATTGCGTGACGGACGTGAAGCGCGCTTCGTGATCTTTCGCCAGCGCCTTCATGACCACCGATTCGACAGCTTGGGGGATTTCTGGACGGGCCGCCCTCAACGGCGGAGGCGGCGTGTTGATCTGATGAGCCAACAGCGCGCCAGGCGTCGCCTTGCCGAACGGCGTCGAGCCGGTGAGCATTTCGTAAAGCACGATGCCGAGGCTGTAGATGTCGGAGCGCGGGTCGAGCGTCGCGCCCAGGCTCTGTTCCGGCGACATATAAGCCGGCGAGCCGATGATGTTGGCGCCGGTCAGATTGGCGCCTTCCTCGTCCGGCTGTGCTTCGCGCATCTTGGCGATGCCGAAATCGAGGACTTTGGCGGTGATCTGTCCGTCGGCTTGCTCCTCGACCATGATGTTGTCGGGCTTCAGGTCACGGTGGATGATCGTGGCCGAATGCGCGGCGGCGAGCGCGGAGCAGATTTGTCCCATCAGCTCGACGCTCAGCTCGATTGACAGCGCCCCCTGGCTGAGCATTTTGCGCAGGCTCTTGCCGCGCGCCAGCTCCATCACGATGTAGGGGCCGTGGTCGCTGATGCCGTAATCATAAATTTGAATAATATTTGGATGGCGCAGCGACGCGGCCGATTTCGCCTCGCGGCGAAATCGCTCCCGTACCTTTTCATCGCGGCTCAAAGCGGGTAGCAGCAACTTGATCGCGACCGCGCGGTCCAAACCGAGCTGCGTGGCTTCGAACACCGCGCCCATCCCGCCGCGGCTGATCAACCGCTCGATGCGGTAACGCCCGGCCAGCGAGGCGCCGGATTGCATTCCATACCAGCCTCCGGGGGCGGGCGCTTCGGGCGCAGTCAGATTAGGATCTCTGTCCAACACCTCGTTCATTATCACTTCTCCATCAGGTCTGGTTTTCGAATCGGATGATAGTATGCCGCGCATCATACATCCCGTTCTACGCGAAATCACCGGTCTTCAGATTCACAGCGGTACCGGCTTCATCATTGAGGGATTCTTGGTTTTGCTGGTCGCCCGGTTCGGCGCCGCGCCTGGTTTGGCGTCGCAAAGGATAATGCCACGGAATGTTCGAATCATGTAGATCGGCTTACATAAATTCGTCCATCAATTCGTCAAACATCTCTCTGAAATGATCGACCCTTGCGGTTGATATTTCTCAGCCAGGTTGCGCGCTTCGGCCGCCGTGTAATAACAATCGGTCGCGCCGGTCGGCGCTATATTCATGCTCAGATGGTTGTTGAGACAATCCGTTAATGAGCGCCGCAATATTTTCGCCATCCTACACCCTAGCCGAAGCGCGGCGCAAGAAAATCGGTCTGGCCAAACAAAATCCTCTCCGGTAAAATCCGATCTTACTTCGCCTCCCTAGCTCACATTCCGGGAGTACAATCAGGAGAAGAGGGATCAATGTCATCTGCAGGCAAGTTAGCGATTCTGGTGGGCGGCGGGCCTGCCCCGGGCATCAACGCCGTTATCTCTTCATCGACAATCAAAGCGATCAATGAAGGTTTTGAAGTCCTGGGCGTTCAGGACGGTTTCAAATGGCTGGTCAGACACGACCTGACTAAAGCCAGGCCGCTCTCGATTGACGACGTTTCGCGGATCCATCTGCGCGGCGGCTCGGCGCTCGGCACCGCGCGTGAAAACCCGACCCGGTCTGAAGAGACGATGACAGCCGTCATAGATACGCTCAAACAACACGGCGTGACGCATCTGGTGACGATCGGCGGAGACGACACGGCGTTGTCGTCGAGCACGGTCGCGGCTCGCTCCGACATTCGCACGGTTCATGTGCCGAAGACGATTGATAACGACCTGCCGCTGCCGGCGCACATCCCGACCTTCGGCTTTCAATCCGCGCGCCACACCGGCGTGGGGCTAGTGCAGAACCTGTCGGAGGATGCGCGCGCCACGCGGCGCTGGTACATCGTGGTCGCCATGGGGCGACAGGCCGGCCACCTTGCGCTGGGCATCGGCAAGGCGTCGGGCGCCACGCTGACGCTGATCCGCGAAGAGTTCGAGCGTGAGACCGTGCCGTTCGCGCAGATCTGCGACATCATCGAAGGCGCGATCATCAAACGGCGCGCAATGGGGCGTCATTACGGCGTCGCGGTGCTCGCCGAAGGCCTGATCGAGAAGCTCGACCCGACTGACATGGAAGGCCTGATGGACGTGGAGAAAGACGATCACGGACACATCCGATTCGCCGAGATCGACCTCGCGCGCAAGGTCAAAGTCGAACTAGAAGGCCGCTTCAAACAGCGCGGCGTTCGCGTGACGATCAGCAACAAAAACATCGGTTACGAACTGCGCTGCTGCGACCCGATCCCCTTCGACATGGCCTATTGCCGCGAGTTGGGAAACGCCGCGATCCGCTTCCTGCTCGGCGGCGGCAGCGGCGCGATGGTCAGCATTCAAAACGGAAGAATGGTCCCGCTGCTCTTCGACGAGATTCGCGACCCGAACACGGGCAAGACACGCGTCCGCAATGTCGACGTGACGAGCGAAAGCTACCGCGTCGCGCGCGAGTACATGCTGCGCTTGAGCTACAAGGACTTCGAAAATCCTGAATGGGCCGAGAAACTGGCCCGCGCGGGGAACCTGAGAGTTGAGGAATTAAGGAGAAGGTTTGCATAAAGGTAGTAGGGAGTGGGGAGTAGGGAATGGGGAATGGGGGAGGAAAGTTCTTGTCCCCCATTCCCCACTCCCTATTCCCTACTCCCCATCAACTATTGATTATGGCAATTAAGAAACTAGGCATTTTAGTTGGCGGCGGCCCGGCGCCCGGAATCAACGGCGTTATCTCCGCCGTCGCGTTGGAGGCGATCAGATTGGGCTGCCCGTCGATCGGATTTCACGACGGCTTCGAATGGCTGGCCGAGCGTTACACAGACGAACAGCATGAACTGACGGTTGACGAAGTGTCGCGCATCCATCTGGACGGCGGCTCGATCCTGGGGACTTCGCGAACCGATGTCGCGCACGACCGGCAGATGCTGGACAACTCGATAGCGGCGTTGAAGAAGCTGGGAATCGAGGCGCTGGTCGCGGTCGGGGGGGACGACATGCTCGCTAGCGCGGCCGCCGTCGAGCGCCATTCGGAGGGCGCGATTAAAGTCGTGCAGATTCCGAAGAGCATCGATAACGACTTGCCGCTGCCCGCATCTCTGACTACGCTCGGATATGAGACCGCGCGCCAGGTCGGCGTCGGCATCGTCAACAGTTTGATGGAAGACGCGAAGACGGCCGGGCGCTGGTTCGTCGGCGTGACGATGGGGCGGCCGACGGGGCATTTGACGCTGGGCATCGGCGCGGCGGCGAGCGCGACCTGCACGATCATTCCAGAAGAATTTCCGCAGCCTGTGATTCGCCTGGCCGACATCTGCGACATCGTCGAAGGCGTAATCATCAAGCGCCGCGCAATGGGCAAGGGCTACGGCGTCGTTCTGCTCTCCGAAGCGCTCTCGGAGCGCTTCAGCCCCGAAGAGGTAACTGAGTTGGAAGACGTCGATCGCGACGCGCAGGGCCATATCCGCGTGGCCGAGATAGACCTGGGCCGCAAAGTCAAAAGTGAAGTCCAGTCCCGCCTTGAAAAACGCGGCGTCAAAGTGACTCTAGTCGACAAGACCATCGGTTACGAATTACGCTGCGCGCCGCCCATCCCCTACGACGCCGAACACGCGAGAGATCTCGGTTATGCGGCGGTCACTTATCTGATGGCCGGCGGCTCGGGCGCGATGATCACGATGCAGAACGGCGAATTCAATCCTGTGCCTTTCAAGGTTGTGATCGACCCCGCGACAGGGCGCGGCAAGTCGCGAAGCGTCGATGTCACGAGCGAAAGCTATCAGGTCGCCCGCGATTATATGGTCCGTATCGGCCCGAAAGATTTTATCGACGAGGGCTGGGTCGAAAAGCTGGCGAAAGCCGGCGGAATGGACCCGGCTGAATTCAGAACTCACTTCGCAAAATTCGCTCATTAAACACAATCCAAGAAGGGAGAGTTGTTTTGAAAAATAACACTTTGAAAATGTCGTTAGTCGCTGTCGCGAGCCTGTTGGTTTTATGGGCAGGTCTTCGGGCGTCGGCTCAACATTCGGCGGCGCCGGAAGTCACAAAAGCTACCGCCGTACTTAACCCGACCGAAGGTAACAAGGTTAGCGGTGTGGTGACCTTCACCCAGGTCGGCGCCAATGTCAAAGTCGTGGCGCACATTGAAGGCCTTACTCCGGGCAAGCATGGCTTCCATATCCACGAATTCGGCGATTGCAGCTCGAAGGACGGCTCGTCCGCGGGCGGCCATTTCAATCCTGCCAACGCGCCCCACGGAGCGCCCGAGGCCGCCCAACGTCACGCCGGTGATATGGGCAATATCGATGCCGATCAGAGCGGTGTGGCTCACCTCGAATACAATGATACGGTGGCGAAATTGAGCGGCCATGGCGCTATCATCGGCCATGGCCTGATTGTTCACGCCAACCCCGATGACCTGAAGACTCAGCCCACTGGCAACGCCGGAGGCCGCCTGGCCTGCGGAGTTATCGGAGTCGCGAAACCGTAAATCGAGGATCGAGGATTGAGGATCGAGGATCGAAAATAGATTGTCTTCGATCCTCAATTCTCAACTCTCAATCTTCGATCCTCCGTGGTCGAAGCATTTCGTCCTATGATCTCAGCCGAGTCAGCCGAGGACAATCAACTTTATATCTCAATCGCTTCCTGGCAAACAGCCGGTCTGTTGATTTGAAACAGGCAGCTCCAGAAGAAGAGATTTATAGCGTCTTCGATTTGAATGTTCAGGTTATATAACCACGGGGATCACGGGGATCACGGGGAAGAGCAAAACTAAACATCCCCGTGTCCCCCGTGGTCCCCGTGGTCTGTTATTCCTGAATACCCAACTGAAAAACGCT
>DASTMP010000440.1:0-4468 GCA_035714085.1 Blastocatellia bacterium | reverse complement strand
GGGGGGACCGGGCAGGTTTCATGCCCGACCTGTAATGGGACCGGAAAGATTTCCAGGGGGAGCGGATTTTTACGTCTCGACCAGAGCTGCTCCGCCTGCAACGGAACCGGAAAACGTCGCCCGCCCTGCCCAGATTGTCATGGCCGAGGCGTGTTGCCGAAATACGAGACCGTCAGGGTGCGCATCCCTGCCGGCGTTGACACAGGCTCCCGTGTCATTGTTCGACACAAAGGCGAAGCCGGCCCGAAGAACGGCGCTCCCGGCGACCTTTACATAATCACCAACGTCGCCCCGCACCAGATATTCACGCGCAAGGGCGACAACATTTATTGCGTTATTCCCATCACGCTGCCCGAGGCGGCCCTGGGGGCGAAGATCGAAGTGCCGACGGTGAGCGGAAAGGCCCAGCTGCGCATCCCGCCGGGCACGCAATCCGGCCAGGTTTTCAGGCTGCGCGAAAAAGGCGCTCCGAGTCTGCGCGGCGACACGCGCGGAGATCAATACGTCGAAGTCAAAGTGGTTTTGCCTCAGATCATCGATGAAGACTCTAAGAGCCTGTTGCGCGAATTCGCTAAGCGAAATCCCGAAAATCCGCGCCTTGGGATGGGGCTTGAATGAGAGACAGCTATGACCTTGAAAGACGTCGGTCGCAAGCGTAAAACCAAGGGCTACACGATCAGCGCGGTGGCCGACCATTACGGAGTGCATCAGCAGACGCTCCGGCTTTACGAGCGAGAGGGGTTGCTCAAACCTTCGCGCTCCGAAGGCAATGTGCGCCTTTACACGGATGAAGACATCGAACGTCTGGAAGTAATTCTGAATTTGACGCGCGACCTGGGCGTCAATCTGGCAGGCGTCGAGATCATCCTCAACATGCGCGAGAAGATGGATCATATGCAGCGCGAATTCAACCGCTTCTTCGAGATGCTGCGCGATTACATGTCACAGAACGTTCCCCTCCAACAGGACCCGCAAGCTTACCAGGCCCTCGTCCCGACGCGCCGCACGGTCGTCGTCCGCTCCACGGGCAGGCGCGGCGCCAAGAACGAGGATCGAGGATCGAAGATCGAAGATTGAGGATCGAAACATCATAAATCCAGAAGTGGAAGCCAAAATCAAGGCGCAGGCAGAGGCGCGCGGCGTTTCTGTGGAAGCCCTTATTGCATCAATAATCGAGGGCCTGAACGGCATCCACAACAACGCGGTTGAAACGCCCGATCTCGCGCTGGCGGGTGATGCTATTAGCTGCGCCGCGACGGTGGCGCATCGCGATAAGCTCCTGACCTTTTGCGCCATCCCGGAACTCCATTGACCAACATTGAAAACCCGACCAAAGTTGAATCGAAGATCGCGTCATTAATTCGATCCTCGATCTACTGTACTCGATCCTCGATCCTCAATCCTCTGCGGTTTGTACAGAATAAACACCGGGTACTCATTGACCCAGACGGCCTTCAACCATTCGGGCGCTTTTTCAGGATCGCCGAGCGCGGACAGCTCCTTGCGCTCTTTCAACTCGCGCTTGCCGACCGCGATGTAATCTACTCGGTTAGCCTCGACCCAAGCGCGAAATTCGTCGAGTGATTTCACCTGCGGGAAGAAGACCCATTCATTGCGGGTGATATAGGGGAGATGCGGTTTGCGCGCGACGATCCGTTTGCCGCCCGTCGCGCCGATCGACGACAGGTAATCGCGCGCGGCGATGATCTCGGTGGGCTGGCTTTCCAGAAAACGCGTCACGTCTTTGCGCGATTCGGCCAGCGAAAGCGCAAACATCGTGGCGACCATCGCTACGGGAATCAAGGCGAAAGCGCGATTCTTCAGCCACCCCAGAGACCGCGCCATTCCAAGCCACGCCGCCGCGCCGAAGACGGCGAAGCCTGAATAGAGAGCCATCACGAAAAAGTAGTATCGCGTCTCCCAATGATTGAGCGCCATCAACAGCAGGTAGAACGCGCCCGCGACCAAGACCAGCGCCACATTCTTCGACCGCCTCCTGGTTAGGGCCAATAAAACGCCGAAGCCCGCCATCCACGCGACCAACTGATTGACCAAAGTCTCTCGGCAACTTTTGCGGAGGCTCTCGTAAAGGTTCGCCGGATAGCGCGCCAACAGTCGTCTGGGATCGTAGCGGAGCACATCTCCGAACGAATGAAACGAGGCGGCGAGCGCGCGCGTAGCGTCCTGATTGGTCTTGTTGGCGACCAATTCGGGGTAGAACTCCGTCGCGAGGTTCAAGTAGTTGGTGTTGTAAAACGGCGAGCCGTGGCGTTTGTAATTGGCGATCATCCAGGGCGAGGATACGACCAGGAAAAGGGCGACGAAGATCGCCGACAGCGCCAAACGCCCGCGCCATCTCCGTTTGAAAAAATCGAGCAGCGTGATCCCGATCAGACACGCGGCCAGCAGGAAAAGCCCGTTGTAGCGGGTGAGATAGACCGCGCCCGCCATCGCTCCGCCGAGCGCCACGCGCCATCGCGGCGCTACCCGCTGATCGGTGAATACAGCCAGAGTCGCCAGACATAACAGCAAAAAGAAGACGTCGGTCGCCGCGTTGATCGAAAACTGGGGAAACTCTCCGCTCACGGCGGCGAGGATTTGCGCGCCGACGCCGACCCAATAGCCGAACAGCCGCGCGAACAGAACAAAGACCAGCGCCCCGCACAGGACCGCGCAAACGATCGACATCCATTTGCCGACAGTGAACAGATCGCCGCTCATCCCGACGAGCTTCGCCACTAGGGCGAGCGCCGCGGGATAGCCGGGACCTTGAAACGTGTTTTGCGGGAATTGTCTCGCGGCAAGACGTTCGGCGTCGGGCGCGTAGAACTGATAGAAATCGGTCTCGGTCGCGTAATTGCCGAACGGATGCTTGCGGGCGATGTAGGCGAGCGTGAGGAAGTGAATCAATGAAATTAGGATGATCAGCCCCGCGCGTAGGAACAACCTCCGCCACGTGGCGGGCTTTACCGCATACTCCTCATACTCGAACGCCTTAGACGGCTCATCGGCTATTGTCTCGTTCTTCGAATAGGTCATTGTCGCTATAGATTCTTTTTCTTCATCTCATCCAGCATATATTCCGACGCGCGCCAAGAGAGCGCCATGATCGTCAGCGTCGGATTCTTATGCGTGCCCGAAGCGAAGGCGGCGGCGTCCATCACAAAGAGGTTCTTCACGTCCCAGCTCTGATTGAACTGGTTGAGCACTGACGTCTTCGAATCGCCGCCCATGTGCGCCGTTCCCATCTCGTGAATCGAATGGCCGGGCTTATCCGGCTCTTGCAGGCCTATGTCAACGGCCTTGGCGGCCGCAAAAATCTCTTCATATGTCCGCCTGATGTATTTGTACATATTGATGTCGTTCGATTCCCAAGGGTGGTGGATCTTCAGAACGGGCATTCCCCATTTATCTTTCACCGAAGGATCGAGTTCAACGAATTTGTTCGGGCTGGAGAGCATCTCGCCGTGCGAAGCTAGAGCGACGCGAGCGCCCGTCCATTTGCGCACTTCTTTTTTGTATTCGCTGCCGAAGCCGCGAATATTCTTCGCGTTCTTGTCAGGACGCATCCTGATGCGCGATGAAGGTTCGATCTGGAAGCCTCGCAGGAAATCGCGCTTCTCGTTCGGGCGGAAATAACCGAACCAGGGAATGATGATGTGAGAGCCGCCGATGCCGTCGCCCGCTTCACGGTCTATAAAGAAGAGTTCGGGGAAATAGGCCCGCGCGCCGACGTCCAGGTGCTCAATGAAGTTTTTGCCGATCATCCCGCTGGAATTGGCGATGTTCGACATCAGCAGCAGGCGAGTGCTTTCGAGCGTTCCGCAAGCTACCACGACCGCGCGGCGCGCCTTGACCTCGCGGTCCTTTCCAGTTTTTTTGTCAATGAAGCTGACGCCCGAGGCCAGTCCCTTCGCGTTGACGTTGATCTTGTGCGCCATCGCGTTGGGAATCAGCGTGAAGGTTTTGGGATATTTCTTCATCAGCGGCATGATCTGGCGGTCCGGCGAGTTATAGAACGATTTCGTATCGCAACCGTTTTCGCATCCGCTGCAATAATGGCAATGAGGGTATCCGTTGTAATTCTGGGTCAACATTGCGCGGCGCACGCGAATGGCGCGCAGTCCGGCCTTTTCGGCGGCATTCTTGATGGCGACGTCGGAACATTTGAAGGCCACCGGCGGCAGGAAATTGTCGCTGTCCGGCAAATCGGGATGGTTCTCTTTAGCGCCGCAGACGCCCATGAAGATTTCGGCCTTGTCGTAATAGGGCGCGATGTCCTTGTATTCAATCGGCCAGTCCAGCCCCTGCCCGTCAATCGAGCGCATCTTGAAATCGCGTTCGTTGAAGCGGTTCGCAAATCGCCCCCAGAA
This sequence comes from Blastocatellia bacterium, assembly GCA_035714085.1. Lineage (GTDB taxonomy): Bacteria > Acidobacteriota > Blastocatellia > RBC074 > RBC074 > JAJVID01. The sequence continues at coordinate 95 of DASTMP010000440.1, read as the reverse complement.
CATCGTGCGCCCGCCGACGTTGCGCGCGCGGAACCAGTTGTAAGGCAGTTTCTCCGGGGTCGTATACGGCTCGTCCTTCGTGCTGCCTTCGAGCT
>DASTMP010000439.1:0-10274 GCA_035714085.1 Blastocatellia bacterium | reverse complement strand
ATCGATCTCATTCTGAGTCAGAAACTCGTTCGGGCTTAGTTCAAAGATGTCCAACCCGCGGGCGATCTCTGAAGCGTAGATGTGACCGTTGTACCAGTATGCGGACCAGTAGCCGCCCAGTACGAGCATATGCGGATCAATCGGCCCGCGATCGAAATAGGCGATTTCAACCGGATGGTCCGCGTCAGTGAAGTCCATAACAGAGACGCCACCCTGGTACCAGGCCTGAACTTCTATATCCCGGCCGGGAACTGGAATGAGCGAACCGTTGTGCGCCACACAATTCTCGGTGTCGCCCTGCGCCGCCGGCAACTTGTAGTAGCTCGCGAAACTCAGCTTGTTATCCTTCAAATGAAACACCGCGTCGGCGCCCCATTTGTTCGGATCGTTTGGACGGCAACGCGCGCCCAGTCCCCCTCCCCACTCATCGGTGAACACGACCTTTGTCCCATCGTTTGAAAACGAGGCCGAGTGCCAATATGAATAGTTCGGATCGTTTACGGCGTCCAGACGCTTCGGATGCGCGGGATCTTTTATGTCCAGCACTATTCCATTTCCGGAGCAGGCGCCTGCGGCCAACCCAATCGACGAGTACACTGTAAGATCGTGACACTGGTCGCTGTCGGTTGGCTTCCCCGCGCCCTCGCCGGCATTGCCGTGGGCGCCTCCGTTGCTCAAGCCGTTGAGCGCTCCCGTACGGGGATTGATAAACACACGAGGACTGGACACCACCTGCGCATTCTGTGGCGCAGCCAACGGGACTTTGATTACATCAATGCGAAACAGCGACGTGTTCGGGTCTTTATCCGGCGCTTCGCCTGAACACCCGGCCAACTCTTCACTTTGACGCACGAACGATGTGCCAGATACGTAGATATAGACGTTGTTCTTATCCTTCGGATCGACTACAAGCGTATGCGTGTGCGAGCCGCGGCAAGTTTGCACTGCTGCTACCTGCCTAGGATTCCTAATGTCAGATATATCGAAAATCCTTACGCCGCGGAATCGATCTTTTTGCGGCGCGGGCAAAGTCGGCTTTTTCGCTTCGCCGGCGGGGGGCGGCGGTTCTGGTGGAAATCCCTGTGTGCCGCAATCGAGGCGGCCATTCGGCATCTCGACTGACATAAACATCAAGTTCTTGTATACCGACACATCCCCTTGTCCGCCCGGACAAACCATCGAGGTTACCAACTGGGTCTTAGCGGGATTGGAGATGTCATAGATATTGACGCCATAAAAATTGCCCTGAAACAGATGGTTTGCCTGGAACGCAAGGTCCGAGTTTGCGAACGCCAGTTGAGCGATAACCAATTGGAACGGCTTAGGCATCTTTGAGCTGTCGGCAATGCCGAGCAAACCCAGGGTCTTCTGCACCTTTGGATTATCAGGATCAGCCGAATCGAGTTGAAACGGATCGGGTTTCTTGAGTAGCAGGAGATGCTTCATGCCCATCGATACTTCTCCTGCGTCGTACATTCCCGGCGACAGTTTGGCTCGCGGATCGTTGGCGTCTGAGCCGGTCATTCCGGCGGGAAGCGGCGCCGCCTGCTCAGGCGCAAACGGATCATCTTCCGCTTTCTTTTGCTCGGGTTTAGCGTTAGCTGCCTTCGTTGACTCCTGAGATGGTGGCGTTTGCGCCTGAATCTTGCTGGCGACACACGACCACAACAGAAGGGAGCCTACGAGTAAACGGAAAGCCATGGTATGTACTCGATTCATCGTTTATCCTTTAAAAGTTTTTTCTCCAGCATGTTTTGCATGATCCGGATTTCGGCGCGCTGGCCGCTGTCAACATCGGTTGTGAAGTTGAACAATTCAGCGTCCTGTCCTGCGCCTGCAGTGTCGAACAAATCTTTCACCATGGTCAAAGCGCCGCCGTGGTGCTGAATCATCCCTGTCAGAAATAGATGGTCGAACTCCGCGCCTTTTGCTTTCCTGAGCGCCTCCATCTGCTCCGAGGTAAGCATCCCAGGCATAAGCGCCATCGACTCGTGCGACATATTCATGTCATGCATGTCATGCATCGCCAGCGAAATTGGTTGTCCACGGGACGCCAGCCACCGTTTCATGAACTTTATCTCGTCGGACTGCGACCTGCTGATTCGGGCGCCCAGCGACCTCACATCCTTGTTCTCAGTATGCGATTCGATCAGCGCAGTCATCTCAACCGCCTGCGCATGATGCATAATCATACCTTGCATGAACTGCACATCCGCCGGGGAGGCCGGCGGCAGCGCGCCCCTCGTCGTCGAGGGAAGAACCGTCGTCGGTTTCCCCGGCGCGCCAGGTTGGACCACGACCGGCGCCGCTGGCTCGGTCTGCTGTGCGCAGACTCGCAAATAGGACAAACTTGCGAGAGTACTCGCTGCAGCAAGCGCGCATGAGCACGCCGCGACGCTTAATACAACCCGAATCTTCCAAGCGCCACTCACCTTGAGAGGTCTCACGCGCTGTATGTATCTAATCATAGTCGGTCTCACATTATCACATTTAGCTGGAACTTCAGCTCGACATTTTACAAAAGTGGGAAGTGTCAAGGGCAGCCGCAATTATCGACGCTGCGTTCCGGCTCATGCGTTGAATTCCGGTTGGTATAGCGCAATCCCGGCTCGATCTTGCAACGCGCCATCTTGTAATTCCATCGCCATGAACACTTCGTCAGCGACATTGTATTCCGATTTAATGTTGAACCTGCTCGCGGGATCGAATCCGAAACGCGGATAGTAATGGGGGTGCCCAAGAACGATGACGAACCGTTGCCCCTCTTCGCGGAGCCGCCTCAACCCTTCTTCGACGAGCATTGATCCTATGCCTTGATTCTGCCTGTCTGGAATAACGGCCAACGGCGCCAATCCGGCGCCGGTCAATTCGGTCTCGCCTGATCGAACCATCGCCGGGCTGAAGAGAATGTGGCCGACTATGCGACCATCGTATTCGGCTACCAGCGATAAAATCGCCTTGCCGTTTCGTCGAAGCGCGTCAACGAGGTCCGCCTCCGCCGCGCGTCCGAACGCCTGCTCGATGACGATGCGTATTGCGGGGACGTCTTCAGGCTGTTCAGGGCGAACTGTCATCTTTCCTTCAATCTCGTCCGCGGCGCTACTCGTATTTCCTCAGCTCAAGCTTGGCGATCGCCTCGCGGTGGACTTCGTCGGGGCCGTCAGCCAGGCGCAGCGTGCGCTGGTGCGCCCAGGCGTTGGCCAGGTGGAAATCCTGGCTGACGCCGCCCCCGCCGTGAGCCTGAAGCGCTCGGTCAATCACGCGCAAAGCCATGTTCGGCGCGACGACTTTGATCATGGCGATCTCGGCGCGAGCCGCCTTGTTACCAACAGTGTCCATCATATAAGCCGCTTTGAGCGTGAGCAGCCGCGCCTGCTCTATTTCGATTCGCGATTCGGCGATATCGGCGCGGATCGTACCCATTTCGGCCAGCGTCTTGCCGAACGCGACGCGATGTTTGACGCGGCGGCACATCGCTTCGAGCGAGCGTTCGGCCATTCCGATCGTCCGCATGCAATGGTGGATTCGCCCCGGTCCCAGGCGTCCTTGCGCGATCTCGAAGCCGCGCCCTTCGCCCAGCAGTATGTTCGACGCGGGCGCCCGGACATTTTCAAAAGTTACCTCTGCGTGGCCGTGCGGCGCGTCGTCGTAGCCGAAGACGTTGAGCATCCTTTTCACGGTGACGCCTTTCGCGTCCATGGGGACCAGGATCATCGACTGCTGCTTGTGCGCGGGAGCCGACGGATCGGTCTTGCCCATGAAGATCGCGATCTTGCATCGCGGATCGCCCGCGCCCGACGTCCACCATTTGCGCCCGTTGATCACATATTCATCGCCGTTACGCGCGATTGAAGATTGAATGTTAGTAGCGTCGGATGAGGCGACCTCGGGTTCGGTCATCGCGAAACACGACCGAATCTCACCATTGAGCAGCGGGATCAACCACCGCTTCTTCTGCTCTTCGGTTCCGTAGCGAACCATAACTTCCATGTTGCCGGTATCGGGGGCCGAGCAGTTGAACACTTCAGCCGACCACGGCACGCGCCCCATAATCTCGCACAGCGGCGCATATTCCAGATTGGTCAATCCCCCGCCGTACTCGCTTTCGGGCAAAAATAGATTCCATAAGCCTTCGGCTCTGGCCTTCGGCTTCAACTCCTCAATCAGAGGTATGACCTTCCATCGGTCGCCGGTGTTGAGCTGTTCATAAAACTTTCCTTCGTTCGGATAAATATGCTCATCCATGAAGGCCGAGAGTTTCTTCTGCAGGTATTTTGTCTTGTCTGAAAATTCAAAGTTCATCTGCGGTCTCCATTTCACGGCGTTTAGAGTATCGCCTTCAGGCGGAAGCGGTTCAGAACCAGAGCAATTCCGCCTAATGGCGGCGCGACAAACATCATCTCACAAAATCGCTTCTATCAATCGAGGCCCGGCTTCAGCCAGCGATCGTTCAAGCTCCCGCGCCAAATCTTCGGCTGTTTCAACTCGCGCGCCCGACACGCCCATTCCTTTCGCCAGGCTCACCCAATCAATCGCGGGCTGAGTCAATCCGATCAGACTCTGCGCCTGTTTGCCGACCTCTTTCGCGCCTGCCCGCATCAGCTCAATGCCCAGGATGCGGTAGCTGCGGTTATTGCAGATGATCGTTTTGACGTTGAGCTGTTCGCGGGATTGCGTCCACAAAGCTTGTAGCGTGTACATCGCGCTGCCGTCCGCTTGAAGGTTGATCACTGTGCGATCAGGGCAGGCGATGGCGGCGCCAGTCGCGCACGGCGGCCCCAATCCTATCGCGCCTCCTGGCTGCGTCAACAATGTGTGCCCAGCCGCCGATTGCGACATCGTTAAGAACGGCCCCATGCTCGTGTTGCTCTCGTCCATCACGATGGCGTTTTCAGGCAGCAATGCGGCGACGGCGGCCGATAGCGTCTCGGGCGTGATTCTACTGGACGGGCCGGCCGGGCGCGGTGGCGTTTGAACAATGGTGTTTTGATCGATATTCACAGGCGCGCCAAGCGCTTCGGCCAGCGATTCGAGGGCGTCGGCGACGTCTTCTTCGGGCGTCGCCAATACGCTCGTCCGCTGCTCCGGCGAGATGATATAGCTGGGCGCGCCGGGATAGCCGAAGAACGATACCGGCGGCTTCGCCCCCGCCAATACGACCGATCTGTAAGACGAGATTGAGGCGATGGCAGCCTCGGGGAAATACGGCAGGCGCTCGATGACCGGCGTCCCGGCGCCGCGCTCCCACCGCGCCGGAAATGTTTCGCACATCAGCTTGCAACCGGTCGCGGCGGCTACGCGCGCCGCCGCTTTCAAACCGCGCTCGCGCAACCCATATCCGCCGAGAAATAGAACCCTCGGCTCATCGCGCCGCAGCGCCTCGACCGCTTGATTGATCGCGTCCTCACTGACTTTTTGGCCGACCTTCGGCGGCGGCGCGATTTCGGGGACCGTAACCGGCCCACTCGCCGCGTCCATCTGACAATCGTGCGGAATGATCAAGGTTGCGATCCGCCCCGGTTTTATCGAGGCCGCCACAATCGCTTCGGCTACATCCCCCGCCAACTCTTCCGCCGATTTATTGCGGCGAAGCCAGGCGGAGACCGGCCTGGCCAGCGATTCGATGTCGCTGGTGAGCGGCGCGTCGGCCGCCAGATGCCAGGTAGCGTGCTCGCCGATCAGGTTGATTATCGGCGAACGGGCGCGCCGCGCATCGTGCAAGTATGCAATGCCGTTGGCGAAGCCCGGCCCAAGATGCAACAGCGTCAGCCCGGGCTTCTCCGCCATTCTCGCGTAGCCGTCAGCCGCGCCCGTACAGACGCCTTCGAACAGACACAACACGGCGCGCATTCCCGTCGTTTCGTCAATCGCGCGCACCATCGGCATTTCGGTGGTGCCGGGATTGGCGAAGCAGACATCGACGCCCGCGTCAACAAGGGTGCGAATGAGACTTTCAGCTCCGTTCATATTCAAGGTTTCAGGTTTTGGGTTTCAGGTTTCAGGTTAGAGTCTGCGGCGTTATTCCTTATCTGACACCTGACACCTGAAACTTGAAACCTTATTTGATGGGCGAGTAATCAGTCGCCATCAGAATCACCGATTCGACCTTTTCCGTCAGCTTGCCGTTTTTCTCACTTTCTTTTTGCGCATTCTGCCATTCGGGATCGGAGCGGAAGGCTTGCCAGGCTTTTTCACGCGCTTCACGGCTGGGGAAGGCCAATACGTAAACAAGCGTGTTCTCAGAACCTTTCTCCTTTTCAGTCGGCCCCCAGAAGCCCACGACCTCCATTCCGTGCTTCTTGAAAATTTTCAGCGTGTGGTCGCGGAACCGGGCGTGAAGCTCCTCGAGTTTGCCGGGCGCGGCGGTGTAAGTGCGAAGCTCGAAGCAGCGCGAGTCTTTAGTGAGCGACGGGCTGGGCGCGATTGTCGGCGGCGCGGGCGCGTTTTGCGCCGCCGCAATGATCGAAACGAAAGAGAGAAAGGAAATGAGTAAAATCAGTTTGAAGAGTTTGTTCACTTATTCTCCTTTGCGCCCAACTGAATCACGTTGAAGCTGATGCGGTTTCTTCCACTTTACAGCCGCCTAGGAATCAGCGTGGTTGAGCGAGATTGAAATAGATTGAACTTGTCTGTCTCAGGGTTGCCTCTCAAGGAGAGGGACTGGTTTCGCTCCGTGGGTGTTTCGGCTTGCTTGTTCGCGGTGAACGACAAACAAGCCTGACCAACAACGCGAGCGTAGGACACGCGATGATGGCTAATCCCAGTTTACCAGTCCTGCTTCATTCCAGCCAACATTCACGCGTCTATCTTGCCTTTTTTCCACAAAAGGCTAGTCATCAATGACCGCGCCGAAACGCGAAAATCGCGGTCGTTTCAAGCCCGGACCCGATCCGCGCCGGCATCGCTAATCCCGCTACGCCATTTCAATTGAGGATCAAACTTTCTCTTGCGGTGGCGAAGCGCGCTCAGGGCTGGAGACTGTGGTGGGGCTTGGACATGGTAACAAATATCTGAAATCCTCATAGCTACTAAGAAGCGCCTCTAGATTGACACTCCCACTTAACCTGGCGTAGCATTCGCGTCATTTTCAGCAATGATCTTTCTGATCACTGGTTAATCGAGCGTCATCAAAGATTACGGCGAACAATCATCGTACGCGCAACAAAGCCCCAACAATCCACAGGAGGCAATACCAATGGCAATCCCGCAAGACTTCTATACGACAGCCACTCTCTTCTCTCTATCAGGTTCAGCGTCAGCGGTTTGGATAATCACCAGCCTGATGGGCTATCTATTGGAGTCAAAAGCCAGCAAACAATTCAAAAAGTGGTTCGGGTTGATACTATCAATCGCTCTTTCTCTATTGGGAGCGACCCTCGTCAAGGAACAACAATCGTTGACCTGGGTAGTGGGCGTCGTCAACGGCTTTCTTATTTACATCACCGCAATTGGCGCTAACACGATTACGGAGAAAGCCGCCACTGCCGGAAGACCTCGGAAACGTCCCGTGAGAGAAACAAGCGCGGACAAAGCAGGGCGAGGCAATTTCACCGAGGCCTGGTGGTAACCCGATTCCGCATGTGACGCCGCAACCTGAATTCTTGGACGCGAAGACGTCTATGGAGGCCGATGATGGAGATTGATGAGTACATCACGCGGTGCGTGGTTAAGATTTTCGCAAAATCCCGGTATATTCCGCGACTGTTTCGATGTGAACAGAAAATAGCAGGAACTGGCTTTTGGATCCTGCCGGATGGGTATATTGTGACGTGCCATCATGTCGTTGTCCATAAAGGGCAAGTTCCTAAGTCCATCGAAATTGAATATCGTGGCCAGCGCTTGAAGGGCGCCTACTGCCCCGAGAGATCGCATCCAGACGCGGACTTGGCCATCCTTCAGGTTAAGGAAGAACACTTACAGCCGGACTATGTTCTTCTCGGCCGAGCCAAAGCTGATGCAGAGGTAAGGGCCTATGGCTATCGATACGGTTTCTCAGAAGGCTATCGGATGACGGGAGTATTGCGGCCAGGACAGTGCTTTCCTCACGACATGGGTGAGATTTACAACTTTGAAAACAAGTTGCCAGAAGAGGGCTCTTTAGTCGGCATGAGTGGCGGCCCGGTATATGACCCAAAACAGGGTTTGGTGATCGGTGTCCAGTATGCGGAGGAAGAATCGGGACCGTCAATCGGATATATACACCCGATTGATAAGATCTGTAAGAAATGGCCAGAACTGGAATCCAGAAATTCCAACACGCTGCTTGCCAAGCTGCGCGACCTTGAGAATCAAACTAATCATGGTCTCACTGAGTTTAGCGACCGACAACTGGACTTGCCATATCCTGAGCGCAATGCGGATCGGCGCCTGCGGGAAAAGCTGGCTGAAGCGACCGCCGAATCCGTCGGTCTGTGGATTGTGAGAGGCGAAGCCGGTATAGGAAAATCCACGCTGTTGTTACGATTAGTCCAATGGTGCCAGGCGCGACGCCATCAATTTCCAGTGTTGCTCGACCAAAGCTACTTCTATGACGATGAGAAATACGGTCAATTCTGGGGCGTTTCGCCTAAAGAGACGCGGGACCGGCTGCAGGATTACGCCAGACTGAAGTTGACGCCCCTGGTACTCTTTATTGATGCGCTGGATGTTATCTTACCTCACACCGACGCTACCAAGTTAGTGGCCCAGCTAAAAGAGCTGAGCTATAATGCAATCGTGATCTGCACCTCTCGGCCTTTTGAGCTTCAACGCCTGATAGATGACGATATCTCGCCTGAGGAGATCATAGATCTTGACCGGCTGTCCGACGAGCATGTCAGATTGATCCTTCAGGGCGCCAGTAGAAGTTACCAAATCCAAGCGCATAAGCTCGATCCAGGGTTGCTCGAGATGTGTCAAAACCCGTTTGTGTTGAACCTAGTGCTGCAGTCCAGTCGCACCGAGGCTCTGCCGGAGATGAGGAATGTGACAGATACCTGGATCAAGGAGCGGTACTGGGTGTACCGCATAGAGCGTGTCCGGCAGGAAACTTACACGGCCTTTCGCTTTGGAGGCATGACCAAGAGCGAGGTGGGCAAAGCAAAAGCCAAAGTCGCTCACGATATCGCTGATCGGATGTTCACCGTCCAAACATACCGGCTCGACGCCGAAGTGATTATGGAATTACTGCGAGGACTAAATCTAGATGAGATTGCCAGCCAAGAAATCACAAACCAGGAGAAGATCAAGCAAGCCATCTTTAACGAACTTATTGATGAAGACGTGATCTACAGTTCAGGATGGATAAGTTTCCTGCATGACACATATGCGGATTTTATCATATGCAGGCGAATCCTCGCCTCAGACGAATGGCGGGATAAAGTTGATCGGCTACTGGAACACATTGATGTGCGTTTCTATGTCCCTATACTGGTCCATTTAGTTCTACAAGCCCGCGATACAGAACAGTTCGAGGTCGAGAATCGAATATACGACACAATGGTAACAATTCTCGCTCGTAAACTCGACGGCCAGAAGGAATTGAACAGGGCCTGGGGAGTCACCTATGCTCTTCGCGAATTAGCGCCAGTCTGGATTGATCGGTTGTGCAAGGGCCTACATGGTTCTTACACTCAGGAAGTAGCTAGTAGCGTTGCCTCCGTTTTAGAGGATCTGAGGCGCCCGCTCGTTAGAGACGCTCTTATAGCCGGGATGAACCATTACAAGTATAAACGACGGTTTGTTGATAACCTGGGAGCTTCGGGTGATCCCTTGGTGGTAGGGCCATTACTTGGCCAACTGGAGCGCCTATTGAATACGCGTGACGACGATGAGCTGTTGGAAACGCTCGCTATCGCTCTAGGCAAGATCGGTGATGACCGCGCCGCGCCGCTTCTTACCCGATTGGAGGCCGATGAGGCAATGCCGCGCGCGGCGAGACGCGCGGCTCGGGCGGCTCTTTATTTGATCACACTTCTTGCCAAATACTCAGAGCCTCTTCCATACAATGATGAGGAAACCATCAAAGGGTTGAAAATTAAGGATGCAAGAGATACGACGCGATACTCTGATTGGAAAAAGGTGAAACAAACGGCAGATAAAATTGCTGAAGAAGTTCAAAATGGAAAGCCTGTGTCCACGGATGTCGTTGACTCCTTACATAGCGCATTAGACCATGAACACGAAGATGCTCAATTAGCTGTCGTCGGGGCGCTGTCCACCATTGCCTCAGAAGTCTCGGTAGACAGGTTGATCGTTAAGGTCATGGATCATAAGGCAACGCCGGATACCGTCCG
>DASTMP010000438.1:0-13462 GCA_035714085.1 Blastocatellia bacterium | reverse complement strand
CCGTTAGGCAGCGGCTTCAAGGGAGCAATCATGCAGCCTAACAGCGAATATAGGACCATCACCGTTCGGGACTTCCCAGAAAATATCGCTACTATCGAAGAGGCGATCAAACGTCTTGATGTCCCGCTGCCGCCTAAACCTTCGCAACCTCCGCGACCAGCGTCCCCGGACGTTGAGGTTGTCGCTCACATCCTGATCGCTTCAAACAGCGAAGACGCCGGCAATTCATCGCCGCCTGCGTTAACCGACGTCATTAAACAATTGCAGACAACGCTAAACTACAAGAGCTTCCAGCTGCTCACATCCATCGTGCAGCGCACCAGATATGAACATGGCAGCATAGAAGCGCGTGGAACAGCAGACATGCCAGACAAATCTCTTAGCGGTAGGTACCAACTGATAATCTCACATATCAATCCAGAGACCATGCCCCCCGATTTTTCTAGAATCGCTTTAGGTAACCTTCAATTTTCCATGGAGGGCTTTAAGGAAGAAACCAATCGTACAGTAGGAGTTGGCGAGACTAGGATCAATACCAATCTCTCAGTGCGCGATGGGGAGAAGGTCGTCGTCGGCACTTCGAGTCTGAAGGACAAGGCTGTCATTCTTGTATTGACGGCCAGGATGCTCAAATAACCAGGGGGGCTTCCAGCTCGCCCGGTTTCGACCTGCCTCAAACCAAACCGAACACACAACGGGGCGGATATCGCATCCGCCCCATTCTCTTTTCACATTCTGGCCCTTGCGATATAACAGCCGCGCCGATTTACAATTTATTTGAACTCTGCGGCTAGTTCGCCGTTTATGCAAACTGTATGGTTTGCGCTACGGCTTCCTATCGCTATATTCCGACTTCAATAAAGAGGCCGAAGGATGAAACCCGTATTGACGAATCTATTTCTGTTCCTATTTCCGGTTTGTATACTCTCCGCCGCGTTCGCTCAGAACGCGAATCAACCTACGACTCAGACTCCGAGTCAACCGGCGCCGATTCCCCTCTGGGCGAGCGGCGCGCCGGGCGCGAAGGGCGCCGAGCCTGATGACATTCCGAGCGTCCAGCTTTATCAACCGCCCGCCGACAAAGCCTCCGGCGCGGCGATCGTCGTTTGTCCCGGCGGCGGTTACGCTCACTTGGCGTCGCACGAAGGGCATGACATAGCGGTATGGCTCAACAGCATCGGCGTTACCGCAGTCGTGTTGAAATATCGCCTGGGGCCGAAATATCAAAATCCGGCGATGATCCAGGACGCGCTGCGCGCGATTCGCTACACGAGGTCGAAGGCCTCCGAATGGAAGATTGATCCGAACCGCGTGGGTATTATGGGTTTTTCGGCGGGCGGACATCTGGCTTCGACCGCGGCCACGCATTTCACCGTCGGCGATCCGAACTCGAGCGATCCGATCGAAAAGCTGAGCAGCCGCCCCGACCTGGCGATCCTCTGCTATCCGGTGATTACGATGACAGAGCCGTTCGTCCACAAAGGCTCGCGGAAAAACCTACTCGGCGAAAATCCGCCGGAGCAGTTGATTGACCTGATGTCGAATGAGAAACAGGTCACCGAACAAACTCCGCCGACCTTCTTATTTCACACCGGAGACGATCCGGTCGTGCCGGTCGAGAACAGCCTGATGTTCGCACTCGCGCTGCGCAAGAAGAAGGTTTCGTATGAAATGCACATTTACGAACACGGGAGACACGGCGTCGGGTTGGCGCCGGGCGACCCGGCGCTGAGCACGTGGCCGAAGCTGCTCGAAAACTGGCTGCGCGCCAGAGGCTTCGTGAGTCAATCGCAGCGCGTCTCAGAAGCCGCGCCCGTCAAATACCGCAACCCTGAGCTTGTCCGCCTGATTGACGAGTTGCTAGTCACGCCGCCGGAATTCGCCGCCGATTCGCTGATCAAACTCTCGGCCCATCCGGAGATTGACGACGCGTGGAGAAAGGAAATTCTCGAAGAAGCATTTAGAATCGCGTTCGACGCGAAGTATCCGGTCAAGATGAAACGCCTGAGCGAGTCTGACGTGGAGACTCGCTCAGGGTATAAGAGCATGGCCTTCGACTTGAAGATGGACAGGCTGTCGCTGCAACTGCTGGCGATTCTCAATCTGGTCCGGCTCGACCAGAAGAAAGCGCGCTGGCTATGGGGCCAGATGCCGCAACCGGCGCTGGCGCCGCTCAGATGCAATGATACGCTCATCTATGACGTCGCCGATTACTACCACGCGATGGTGGAGATGGCGCGGAAGGCGTTCACGAGCGAAGAGATGAAAATCAGCGAGGAGATAAAATTCGTTGATTCGCACGTCGTCAACGTCGCTTCCCCGGCCGAGGTTCCGGAAGCCGCCGCCGCGATCATCGACTTGAATACTACGCCCGCTCAGTTCAATCTGCTGGCCGAGACGTACGGCCGCGCGCTCGAAAACGTCGCGAATGATAACCGCTCTTTCTGGTCCAACGCCGATCAAGTCTCGGCCGCGGCGATTGCGCTCGCCGGAGTGTGCGAGCGGCGCGGGTTTCCGGCGGACTTCCTGCTCATTCGCTTTCGCGATTGCGTGGTCAGACAATTGAGCGCGCCGCGCTGCTTCGACAATCAGACGAGCGATCGAAAGCGTTCCCCCCCACCGAAATTCGTGACTGACCTCAACGCGGCTTTGGGCCGATACGAACATATTCCGAAAATCACTGATGACGACGTCAAACCCCGCAAGCTCGATCTCGCGGCCCTGGTTTATCCTTACTGGATGACGCCGCGGGCCAGGAGCCTCTTTCAAAAAATCGAACTCCTGCGCTTCGGCCAGGCTCCTAAGCAGACGACCAAAGTGAAATCGAACAAGCCGCCCGAGCCACTATCGTTCGATGTCAGGCAATCTTCGGAGTGGCAGTACAAATTGAGCGATTTTCTGCGCGAGATGGCTGAGTGGAAGCCGGAACACGAAGCGTCGAGGGCCGATTATTTCCACCAGAAATGCCGATTGTTCAACGAACTGCTGGAATTATCGCCTAACAGCGATATGCGGCTCAGGATGATCGACGAGTACATGGCTTTCCTGGAGCAAAATCGCTTCGAATGCGAAAGCTTCATCGAATGGTACTTGCACGTGTCAGACCTGCTGCGTCGCATCCATTTGATGCAAGAAGAAGAGAAAAAACTGGCGCTCGAAGCGCTGCGATATTCGAACGATCTTGTGCTTCAGCTTTGCGTAAAGCTCATTCCCGTGTTCGAGGCCGCATTACAGGGCTCGCGTTAAACTCTCGCGCCGCAACCCAACCAGCCACCCCCGATTCATTGTCCTTGCCGAACGCCTCGCGTAAAATCACCGCCGATTCAAGCAATCAAAGTCAGGTGTCAGGTTCCAGGTTCCAAGTTCCAGGCATGAATCTGTGAAATCATTCTTTTACTGACACCTGACACCTGACACCTGGCGCCTGACATCTGTTTAATAATGCGAACCTTCATCGCCATCGAGATTCCTTCCGAGATCAAATCCGCGCTTGCGGCTTTGCAAACCGAGTTGCGGCGCGCCGGCGCCGATGTCAGTTGGACAAAGCCGGAAAACATGCACCTGACGCTGAATTTCCTCGGCGAAGTCGATGAAAGGCGGATCGGAGAAATCGAGAGAGCCTGTGTCTCGTCGGCCGCTGAATTTCAACCGTTCACTCTAAGGATCAACGATACTGGCGTCTTTCCGAACGCGAGACAGCCGCGAGTGCTCTGGGCTGGATTGTCCGGCGCCGTTGAGAATGTTGTCGAGATGCGCAGGCGAATTGACGAAAGGTTGGCTCAGATCGGCTTTAAGCGCGACGAGAAGAGGTTTAATCCGCATCTGACCATCGGCCGGCTGAAATCCAATAAGAAGACCCGCGAATTACTCGCGCTCGCCGATGCGCATCAGCTTCCCGCGTTGTCATTCGTGGTCACTGAGATTGTTTTGATGAAGAGCGAACTGCATCCGGCGGGCGCGGAATACACGCCGATCGCTAAGGCCTCTCTGGGTGACGAAAAAAATATACAGGATTGACAGGATTCTTCAGGATCAAGAAGTGGGGCGTATAAATCCTTTCTTCAATCCTGAAAAACCCTGTCAATCCTGTCAACTTTTTCGTCAATTTGAATACCTAAAGCGTGATGCCTTCGTCGCTACGGCCCAGAATGAGCGCGACGTTTTTAGCCAGCGCGACCGGTTCGATGGGCTTCGCCAGGTGGCGCTGGAATCCTGCGGCGAGGGCGATTTTTTTGTCCTGGGCCGACGCAAAGGCAGTCAAGGCGATGGCCGGCACGTCGGCGCCGTTTTCTTGCGGCAGGTCGCGGATCTTTTTGATCAAGGCGTAGCCGTCCTCTTCAGGCATTCCGATGTCGGAGACCAGAACGTCGGGCAGCCATTGGCTGAAAACTGTCAGGGCCTCGGCGGCCGATCCGGCGGTGCGAATCTCGGCGCCGTAGCGCGTGAGCATCACGCTCAGGACTTCTCGCGTGTCGTGTTCGTCATCGACGACCAGGACTCTGACGCCGCTGAGAGTGCCCGAACGCGTCTCATCGCCTTCGGCGCGGGTGGGGGCCCACAGCGTCGAGCCTTCGCCGTCGCCGTTCTGAACCGCCAGCGGCAGCGTGACCATGAAGTCACTACCCTGCCCTTCGCCGCGACTGTAGGCGTATATCGCGCCGCCATGCAACTCGACGATGTGTTTGACTATGGCCAGTCCCAGTCCGAGTCCACCCTGGCGCCGCCTCGACGAGTTGTCCATCTGAGAGAACCGGTCGAAGACGTACGGCAAGTATTCGGGATCGATTCCCTGCCCCGTGTCGCTGACGATCAGCAGCGCCTTGCTCTCCAGTCTTTCGAGGCGGACTTCGATCAAGCCGCCCTGAGGCGTGAACTTGATGGCGTTCGAGAGCAAGTTCCAGACAACCTGTTTCAGACGCTCCTGATCGCCGTTGAACGGCCCGACCCAGGGTTCGAGCACGATCTGCATTCTCATATTCTTCGCTTCGACTGACGGGCGAACGGCGTCGACGGCGGCCTCGACTATCGACATCAGCTCGACCGGGCGGGTTTCCAGGGCCAGTTTTCCTGAGGTGATGCGAGACGCGTCGAGCAGGTCGCCGACCAGGTGAGCCTGTGACTTCGCGTTGCGCTCGATGGTCAGCAGCGCGCGCTCGGCCGAAGCCCGGTCGAGCGCGCCAGAACGCAGCATCTGCGCCCAACCCAGAATCGCCGTCAGCGGCGCTCGCAATTCGTGTGAGATCATCGCCAGGAAGTCGTCTTTCAACCGGCTCGCGTCTTCCGCCAGGCGACGGGCCGCCTGCTCGCGTTCCAGGAAGGCGGCGCGCTGCTCCTCGATCCATCTGCGCTGGACGCCCTGCACAACTTTGTCGGCGACCAGTTCCAGTGAATTCAACATGTCGGGTTCAAGCTTCTGCTTGGCGAACATCGCGATCACGCCGATCAGGCGGTCGCCGATCAGCAGCGGATAGCCGGCGAAAGAGACCATGCCTTCGCGCCTGGCCCACTCCCGATCGCTCAGGCGCGGGTCATTTGCCAGGTCGTTGGTCAGGCCCGGCGTCTTCTCTTCGGCGATCGAACCGATCTTGAATTTGCCCAGCGGCACGCGCGAGTGCGTCCCGTCGATGCGAGTGTAGATGCCCGCGCTGGCCTGAAGTTCCAGCATCTGCTCCTTCTCATTGAACAACCAGATTCGCGCGAAGGCCGCGTCGAGATGGGTGACGATGGCCTCGGCGCATTTCTGCAGGCTTTGCCGCAACGTGATGTCCGCCGAGGTCAATATGTCGCTGATGTCGGCCCGCAGCGCGGCCTGACGGCTGAGCCGCTGTCTGGCCCGCTCATCGCGCTTGCGCTCGCTGGTGTCGCGGGCGATGCCCTGGATGGCGACCGGACGCCCGCCTTCATAAATCAATCGCGCGTTGATTTCGACTGGCAGACGGCGCCCGTCTTTGCAAATGATCTCGATCTCGTAAGGGGCGGCGTCGGTCTTATTGGCTATCCTGTCGGCGATCGTCTGGCGAACCAAATCCAGAAACTCCGGAGCGACGATCTTGCTGATGTCCGTCTTCAGGACATCCTCGCGCTTGTGGCCCGTGAGCCGCTCGGCCGTCAGATTGAGTGAAGTGAATCTGCCTTCAAGATCGCAGGTATAGATTATGTCGTTGGCGTTATCGAACAATTCCTGATAGCGCGTTTCGGAGGAGTGGCGCGTGGCCTCGGCGCGCTTGCGTTCAGTGACGTCGCGGACGACGCCGGTGAAGACCCGTTTGCCATCCGACGGGTACTCACCGAAAGCGACCTCGACGGGGATCTCCTTCCCTCCTTTGCGCATCCCTTTCAATTCGACGCCCGACCTGTTGACGCGTTTCTGTCCCTTCTCCGCGCCTCGCCGCGCGATTTCGCGCAGACGGTTCATAAAGTCCGGCATCAACCGCGTCAGTTCGGCCCCGACCACTTCAGCCTGTTTGTAACCGAAGACCTTCTCCACCGATGAATTGACGAAGAGAATACGGCCGTCCTCGCCGGCGGCGACGATGACATCCGAGGTCGTCTCTGCGACCCTGCGGTAACGCTCCTCGCCTTCACGGAAGACGCCACCGATCCGCCCTCTCTCGCCCATCTCGCGGATGATACTCATTACCAGGATTCCGTCTTTGGTCTCTATCCGCCGCCTGGTGATCTCCGCCTGAAACTCCCGCCCGGCACGGTCGGCCAGAACGGATTCGAACTGTTCACTCGCGCCGAGGGCCTTGGCGTAAGGATCGGCGTCGAGGTCCGTCGGCGCATCGCGGCGCACGACGGCTACAGACTCCGATCGCCCCGTCGTCAACGTCTCCACGTTCTGGCCGAGAAGTTCGTCGCGTCTGTAGCCGAACAGCTTTTCGGTCTGCGAGTTGACCAGCGCGATCCGGCCCTCCTGATTGGCCACGACGATCGCATCGGGCGCGAACTCCACCAACTCTTGAAACCTCGTCCGCGATGTAACCAGGTTGTTGACCAGGCCGCGGTGTTCGCGCATGTCGCGCGCGACGGCCAGCACGCCCGTGATTTTGTTCTGTTTGTCATGCATCAGGCCGAGCGAAAAGCTGACGGGAATGGCCTCGCCGTCCATCGTGCGGATCTCGATTTCGAGGTTTGCCAAACGGCCCGTCGGAGCGATCTCCATTAACTTCCAGGGCGTGGCCGGTATCGCGTCCGAACCGCAGACGACGGTCAGAGGGCGACTGAGGATCGAGCTTTCCAAGCATCCGAGCAACGCGGCGGCGGCCGGATTGGCGCGAATCACCCGGCCCGAACGATCGGTCAGAAACACCGCCTCGGTCATTGAAGAAACGACCTGCTGGAAGAGGTCTCGCGTCTCGGCTATCTCAGCCGCGCGGCGCTCAAGTTCGAATTGGGTGTTGGTCAACTCCGCATAGGCGCTCTGCAAATTGGTGAACATGTCAGGCCAGGCGGCATCGCGCAACCGCCTGACGCCGTCTTCGCGGTCGTTCGTCTCGGTGTTCTTGGATCTCCAACTCGGCAAACGCATGTCTATTACCTCCAGAAAACAAGAGCCATAGCATTATTCGTGTTCATTTCATTTGTTAAGGATCGAAGCTGCGCATTACGCGCAAAATATCGACGCCGGTGAAATCTTCCTGGCGCGCGCATTCTTCCAGCAACGGGGTGTTCATCATCGCGGCTTCAAAGACTCCCGGAAGATCGCCGGCGTCGCGCGGCGACCCCATCCATTCGGAGGGGGCGCCGATCTGATAATTGGCGATCTTGGATTTATCCATCACCAGATGATGCGTGATCATTCCGCGCCCGCATTCCCAAAATCCCATGCTGATCTTTTTCTCGGGATAGCGGAATCGGACCGACATCCTCGACTCGCCCCGGCGGATATAATCGAACGCCTTCAACAGATCGGAGTATGCGACCATCGCCGCGTAGGCCACCTGATAGGCCCTGGCGCGGTTGCGCTCCAAGGCGTTCGGCCCTTCGGGGATCAACCACCTCAAGGTTTTGGCGGGGCGCTGTCCCTTCGGCAAAAAGATTTCCAGGCTGCGGCGCGCCGGCCTGATGAACTCACAATTCTGCGCGCCGCCGAGAGCGTTGATCCACAATCTGGCGAGAGGCCCGGTCTCCATCGCCTCGCGATCCCAACGCGGCGCGGTGTTCCAGGAATACCGCTCTTTCCAATTGCGCGGAGCCGGCTCCGGCAAGGTCTCTTTGTTCCATGGGTGCCAGGGCGAGACCGGGCCGTTCAGCGGATCCGCTATGACCTGACCGCCTTCCCATCGCCTGTAATAGGCGTGGTCGACGAACTCCTCGACGCCAATGTTAATGTCCGAAAGTCGACTGGTTCGCATCTCGCCGTCGACGACGGCGCCGGGCGCCGACATCCGGCGCGCGCCCCATTCGTTGAGGTTGAGATAATTGGCGTCGTAACTCTCGGGGTCGTCCCACAACCCGACGCTGATCAGATTGGCCGGCAATGCGCCGATGCGAACGTAACGAGGCTCGGCGTCATAAAAGAAATCGATCAGGTCATCCCAAACGCTGGTGAGTTTCTTCGAGTAATCGAGCAGGGCGTTGATCCGGCCCAGAATCTGATTGAACAGCTCCCGGTTGGCCTCCACGGCGATCCCTCCCGGAACGATCGTCGTCGGGTGCGGGTTTTTACCGAAGATCAACGTCGCAATCTCGCGTCCCAGACGGGCCATCTGCAGCGCCTCGAGATAGAGATGGCCACTCATCGGGTTCATCCCGCGCATAAGGTCGGCGACCGTCTCCAGCCCATGCTCATTCAGGCCGGCGGGCGTCGTCTTCTGCGCCCTGGCCCACAACGAGAGACTGGTGCGGCTGACCGCGCCTTCCGAGTAATCGGGGCCTGCTAGGATGAACAGATGATTGATAAGCTCGTCAATCATCTCGCCGCTGCTCGCCAGGTTCCGCGTGAGGACGGCCAGCGGCGGCGACGGCGCTCCAGCGGCCATCTCCACCGCCATCGCCGAAGCGATCGCATGCGCGCCGCCCGAAGAGCCACAGGCGCGGCTCGAGATGTGAACGGCGTCGGACGGCTGCCGGCCCTTCAGGATCGTTTCGCAGGCGCCGGATTGCCTGGTGAATTCCCCGCACTCCACGTGCGCGTCGAGCGTCCGCCGATTAGCGAAATCGATCTCCGCGCTCAGCGTGAAACGTCCGCAGATCCGCGTCACCGGTTCGATCTCGAAAGTCCCGACTCCGAGATCACCGGAGAGTTTCTCCAACATGCGCTCGCGGTTGAGCGCCCGCCTGCTCCGCCCGTCAGAAGCGTTGTCGGAAGACGCTTTCGCTTCTCCATCGCGCAGAGAGGCGCGACCATCCATATCAAAGTTAATAGGAAGATTTTTGAAAACCATTAAGACCTTGGCGCTCCCCGACGCTTGGCCAAAACGCTTTCGCCAGACCGCAATAATGGCGAAAGTGGCTCGCTAGCGTTAGCCCTTGTATGTGGTCAGACTTCTATCCCAGCCCGTATGGGAGCCTTCTATAATAAATGTAAGCAGTCAGGTATGGAATACGATTACACCGCAAAATTTTTCCGTCAGCGCTTATAGAAATCAAACCGCCGGGTCCGGTCGAGCCAGAGCCAGGTGATTATCCGTGAAACCGCGCTCGGTGCAACCGATGCAGCTTCCACCGACGCGAGCGCATCCTCCGTAGCTTCTCGACCAACCGGTCACTGGAACCGGGCATTTGACCCCCAGACGATTCGATGGATCGAATCCGACCGCAGCCGGATATTCGAGACGTGGAGGCGACGGATACGTATCGTGATTGTAGAGCCAACGAGGACGGCGTTCCTCATCCAAGTCAAGAGGCACAAGTCTAGCCAGATGGAGGAAGACATAGATGAGCGTCTCAATAAAACCTTCGCCAGTGGGGGCGCATCCCGGCACGTTGATCACCGGTAAACCGATAGAATCGGCGGAGCCATCAGAACCTCCGCGGCTCCTGAAATCGCGGCCCAGATAATCCTCCAGACCCTTCGCGCCCGTTGGATTGCCCTTCGCCGCGGGAAGGCCTCCCCAGCTTGCGCAACTTCCAATTGCTATTACAGCTTCGGCTTTCGGCGCCAGCCTGTCAACCCAATCAGCGATGGTCACCGGTCGGCCGTCAGCGGATGTGCCTAAGCGCGAGAAACTCCCCCCTCCGGCGAGCGATTCGTCGGCTATGGCGCCTTCGAGCACGAGCACGAAAGGAGACAGCCTTCCTTTCGCAGCCTGTTCCAGGTTCGCGAGGAAAGCGTCACCGCTCTCCATAGCCAGGTCTGGATGCACCAACATGACGCGCGGCGCGTCTGGCACATTGCCCATAATAAGATCCTCGATGCCAGGCTCCGACGACCCCAGCATCGACCTCGTGCAACCGTTACAACCCGCTCCGCTCAACCAGATCAGATACACCGCTTCGAGCGAGGATACTTCGTTCAACATCTATTTAACCTCCGCTCTCGTGATCGCCCCTTCCGACGCGGACGAGACCAGCGCGGCGTACTTATGGAAGACTCCTGAAGTGTACCGGGGCGCGGGCGAACTCCATTCCTCCAATCTGGCTCTGATCTCTTTATCGGAAAGCTCGACGTCGAGCCGCCGTTTTTCGATGTCGATGACGATGACGTCGCCTTCGCGCAGCGCGGCGATTGGCCCCCCCGTCGCGGCTTCGGGCGCGACGTGACCGATCATCAATCCGCGCGTGGCGCCACTGAAGCGCCCGTCGGTCATCAGCGCGACGCTCTCGCCCAATCCTTCGCCGACTATGGCCGCCGTCACGCCCAGCATCTCGCGCATTCCGGGGCCGCCTCTCGGGCCTTCGTAGCGGATCACCACGACGTCGCCGTCTTTGATTTCTTTGCCCGTGACGGCTTTCATCGCGTCCTCTTCGCGTTCGAAGATTCGCGCGGGGCCCCGGTGGTAGGAGCGCTCGTGCCCCGCGACCTTGACGACCGAGCCTTCCGGCGCGAGGTTCCCTTTTAAGATCACAAGCCCGCCACTCGATTTGATCGGCTCGTCGGCCGAATAGACCACGTCCTGCCCCGGAATCTCATTGGCCAGCTCCGCTTCTTGCCCGATGGTCAACCCGCTGACGGTCCCCTGGCCACCGTCAATATAGCCTTTTTCGAGAAGTCGGCGCGCGACCAGCGCGATTCCGCCCGCGCGCCCCAGGTCAATCGCCGTGTATTTTCCTCCCGGCTTCAGGTCGGCGATTAACGGCGTGCGTTCGCTGATCTCGTCGAAATCTTCGATCCTCAAATCGACGCCAGCCTCGCGCGCCATCGCCAGCAGATGCAGTACGGCGTTGGTCGAGCCTCCGGTCGCCGCCACGCCAGCGATCGCGTTCTCGAAAGATTTGCGCGTCAGGATGTCTTGCGGGCGCATCCCTCGACGCAGCAGATCGACCACGTATTTGCCGGCTTCGACGGCCGTCTTCTCTTTCAACGGGTCGGTGGCCGAAACGCTTCCCGTGCCCATCACCGCCAAACCGATGAATTCCATAACCATCGCCATCGTGTTCGCGGTGTATTGCCCACCGCAGGCGCCGGCGCCGGGACAGGCTACATTTTCGATCTCGCGCAGATCGTCGTCGGACATCTTGCCGGCGGCGTTTGCGCCGACGGCTTCGAAAACATCCTGGATCGTCACGTCGCGCCCACGGAAATTGCCCGGCGCGATCGAACCGCAATAGAGTATCATTCCGGGAATGTTCAATCGGATCAGCCCCATCGCCGCGCCCGGGATCGTTTTGTCGCAGCCGACCAGAGCGATCACGGCGTCGAACATATAGCCGCGGGCGACCAGTTCGATCGAATCGGCGATCAGATCGCGACTGACCAGCGATGCCTTCATCCCCTCTGTGCCCATCGTCACGCCGTCGCTGATCGAGATGGTGTTGAACTCCATCGGCGTGCAGCCAGCGGCGCGGATGCCCTCTTTGACCTTCACGGCCAGGTCGCGGTGGTTGAAATTACACGGCATGGTCTCAATCCACATGTGCGCGACTCCGACAATCGGTCTGGCCAGGTCTTCGTCGGTGAAGCCGATGGCTTTGAACATCGCCCGCGCCGGAGCGCGATCACGTCCGTTTGTAACGATGTGGCTCAGGTGCTTCGGATTGAATGACATAGGCAAGTTCCCAGCAAAAAGGCTCGTGCGGCCTGATTAACCATAAATGATTTCTTGAGCTGTGTTAGTTGGTAACCCGAAAGGCGCATTGTGGCCGAGTTTTGCTGATGGCGCAAGACCGGGAAAAAAAGACAAGGGGACAAGGAGAAGGGGAGACAAGGATAAAAAAATCTTCCACCTTGTCCCCCCTGTCTCCTTGTCCCCTTGTTCAGCGCTCTTCTCAACGACAACTACACGTGTTGTCTGTCGTGTCCCTGTCGTTGATTACGAAAAGGCGATCGGATTTGACCAACGCGGTGCCAGATCTGAGCGCGGAGCCCGGATTGACGTTGAGTATGGCGAATATCCTGTCGCCGCGGAGCGTCAGGAGGTTGCCCTGGAGGCTTGTAGTTCCCCTGCCGGTCAAGACGAATGCGCCGGCTCCGCATCTGGTGAATTGGAAATTGCCGGTGCAGGAGTCGAATTGAAGTGAGTTGCCGGTGCGGTCGTCCTGGAGGCAGACGTCGAAGCCGCGGCGAGAAACGCCCCCAACCGCGATGCCGTTAACAACATCTTTGATGCCGATGCCGCCAATGAGCGTCGCAGCTCCCGTCGCCAGGTTGACGGTGTAAAACTGCGATTGATTGGCGCCCGACGGCGTCAACGAGGCGAACGCCGCGTTGGTCGGCGTCGCGATGTCGAAACCGACCGAACCGCTCGTCGCCACTCCGAGCGAGCCGACCGTCAAAAGTTGCCCGCTGTTCGGCGAGATCGGCGCGCCGCCCACCGAACCTTGCGTGACGAGCGCGCCCAGGCCGGCGTCAATGCCGTACAGCGTCGTCATAGTCGAGCCCAGGAAGCTGTTGGTGTATGCCGAGCCGACGACGTTCGGATTCTGCCCGGCGTTCGCGTCGCCGGCGGCGAAAGCGAGCGTCCCGTCCGTGGCCACAACGGTGCCGTCGTTCGGATTGAGCCGGAGGTCCTGATCGGCGTCGCTTACCAAACGAATCCGGTCAGGCACCGGATTGAAATCGAAGCCAAAATTAGTCCCGTTCAGCGCCGGATTGAGCATGCTCAGCCGGACAGCGGACGCCTTAGCTGGGTCGCTCAACATGATGAGATAGGCGCGGTTTGATGAGCTGACGGCGTAAAGCTGCCCCGTGGCCGGACGGAAGTCTATGCCGACAAGCTTTTCACGTCGTGGCAATCCCCTGATGACGCGTATCATGTTGATCACATTTGGCGTCGCGGCGTTGAAGTGCGCCAGGAGATTGCTCGCCGTGAGGGCGATAACATTGGGTAAGCGGACCTCAATCGCTATGTCGCGAACT
>DASTMP010000437.1:0-9970 GCA_035714085.1 Blastocatellia bacterium | reverse complement strand
TCGAACTGATGCGCCGCGCCGTAAAGGCGCCGCAGCCGCGCCCGCGTATTCGACAATCCGACTCCTTCCCTGATCGCGCCGGCGCCGTCGACCGACATCCCCACGCCGTCGTCGCTCACTGACAGCCGCAACGAACCGTCGTCGCGCGTCGCCTGAATCAACACCTGCCCTCCGCAAGACAGCGGCGCGATCCCGTGTCGCAAGGCGTTTTCCACCAACGGCTGCAGGATCATATTCGGGACGCTGGCGTCGAGGGACTGCGGATCAATGCTCATCCGCACTACTAAACGGTCGTGAAAGCGCGCTTGTTCAATCTGCAAATACTTTTTCAGAAAATCGAGTTCCTGCCGCAGCGAAACTTCCTGCCGCCCGACCGTCTGCAACGATAACCGCAACAAATCGCTGAGATCCGTCACCATGCTTTCGGCGGCGTCGGGCGCCTTGTGAATCAATTCGGAAATCGTGTTGAGCGTATTGAACAAAAAGTGCGGATGCAGTTGCATCTTCAGGACCTGCAGTTGCGATTGCGCCAGTTTGGCTTCGAGTTGTGACGCCCGCAATTCGCGTTCGCGGTACATCCGGTAATAACCAATGCCTGCCTGCGCTCCGAGACTGACCCAATAGACGACCACGCTAATGGGGAAATTCAACAGCAGAAAGGCCCGATATGTCGCCGCGAACGTATTCAGTCCGGCCATCGGCGGATAACCCAGATGCGGCAATACCACAGTGTCTACGGCCTGTTGCAACAGCGGGAAAACCAAGCCCGCCGGCGCGTGTACCAGCAAACTGCGTGGCCAGCGCCCGCGCTCGAAAGGAAATCGCCGCCCCAGCCAAAGGATCAACGGCAAAAAAGCCAGCCACACATAACACGAAAACAACTCCCAACTTAGCGCCCGCCACACCGACAACGGACGCCTTGCCACATAGCTGCGCATCAACGATTCGCCCGTGAACAGTAATGCGATGAGCGTCCATACGCCAGCGATTAGCAGCCATTTGCTCACCCGGCTCGACAATTTATTTTCCCTACTCAACATACGTGTGACGTTCCCCTTAACCAGCGGACATCCAGTCTGCCTGAGGATAGTGGAAGATAAGACTAAACGGCAACCACCATGTGACCGAACGCTGTTGCCGTGTGTTGAGCCGTTTTATTCTCGTGGCGCCGGCGCCCGGGCGTGGCGGTCGAAGCGAGAGCGCCGGCAGGTAATCATAGAGCGCGTTCCCTGTAAATTCGCAGTGCAGTATGACGTTGAGAATGCTGCCTCGCTCATCAGCGCGCCTATGGCAAAAACGAACGCCCTGATTAACAAGATTACCGAAAGCGGGCGCCGCCGGCGAATAAACCAGTTGGCGCCGCGATTGCTCCGCCAATTGAGGCTGCTTTGAGAAGAGCGTTGGCGTCATGCTTATGAAAGGCGAGTAGATGATTGATTCATATTGAAACTGGATCGAAAGGGCAGACTGGAACAGGGCCACGACGCCGACGCGACGATACTTCTGAAAGGCGCAACGTTAAGCTAGGTCGCAAGATTATGACTACAAGAGCCCGAATCAGACCATCCAGGGAGAACAAGAGCGCCAAGACCCCGCGCGGGGTAGACCGTATGCAAAGCGGCAAAGAACGAGACGTTTCCGCAGGCCGGTCTCCGAAGGCGCCCGGGCGAAAACCCATGCGGACGCAAGAGCCGCCGGTTCATGCCCACATCCGAGCTTTAGGAATCCACCTCAACCAGAACACACGGACGTCCATCCAGCAAAAGACTGACAGGAAATTTAGGAAATTCGCGAAATCCATCGAGCAGTCTTCAGTGTTATGAATGGTGTGCTGCTGAAGCCCCTGCCCTATCCGGAGGTACTGACGGCCAGCGCGATGGACGCGACCGCGATCGTCAAGCTGATCGGCGGGCTCGGGATGTTCCTGCTCGGTATCCACCATCTCACCGAAGGGCTCAAGGATCTCGCCGGCGACTCGCTGCGCCGCGCGCTCACGCGGCTGGTCGCCGGGCGCGTCAGCGCGATCGCGTCGGGCGTGGTCTTCACAGTGCTGATCCAGTCGTCGACTGCGGCCATCCTCACGATGATCGGCTTCATCAGCGCCGGGCTGATGACCTTCGTACAGGCGATCGGCGTGATCATGGGCGCGACGCTCGGCACGACCTCGACGCCCTGGATGGTCGCCTACTTCGGCTTCCGCGTGCGCATCGCCAGCTTCGCCATGCCCATGCTTGGCGTCGGCGCGCTGCTCTGGCTGGTCGCCAAGGGCCGCGCCCGCTCGCTCGGCGCGGTGATCGCGGGCTTCGGCCTGCTCTTCACGGGCATCGACTACATGCAGAACGGCATGAAGGGCGTGACCTGGAACTTCGAGGGCTTCAGCGGGCCCGGCTCGATGTGGCTGCTTGCAGCGATCGGCATCGGGATGACGATCGTCATGCAGAGCTCGAGCGCGGCCGCGGCGACGACCCTGGTGGCGCTGAACGCCGGCGCGCTGAGCTTCGAGCAGGCCTGCGCCCTGATCGTCGGGCAAAGCATCGGGACCACCGGCACGACCGCGCTGGTGATGATCGGCGCCGGCCTCGCGGTGCGGCGCGCGGCGCTGGCGCACATCCTGTTCAGCGCAATCGTCGGCCTGCTCGGGATGGTCTTCCTGGGTCCGCTGACCGCGGCCGCGGAGTGGGTTGGCTCGCACCTCGACAACCCGGACAGCGTGCTCGCGGTGGCGGCGTTCAGCAACATCTTCAAGTTCGCGGGCATCGCCGTCTTCATCCCGTTCATGAATCGCTTCGCCGGCTTCATCGCGCGGATCACGGGGGGCGGCAGCGAGTCCGCATTCTCGAGATCGCCCGCGGCGCCATCGACGCGGTCCGCCGGCGCCTCACCGGGGAGCCAGTCACGTACACGCCACCCGCCGACGACGTGCGGCGGACCGTCGAGTTCCTCGAGTCGCTCTCGCTCGAGACGACCGACACCGGCACGATCGGGCCGGGGCTCGTTCGGCTCGCCCATGCGCTCGACCATCTTGAGCTGCTGCATGAGGACCTCGCGCGCGTGCCGGCGTCCACGCAGGCGTGGCAGCCTCCGCCCGGCTTCGGCGATGGCGCGCAGGCGCTGGCCTCCTGGCTCGAAGCGACGCAGGAGCCGGAGGCCGCGCCGAACGCAGGCGTCCTCGACGCGCTCGAGAAGGCGTGGGCGCGGCTGCGCGAGGAGTGCCGGGCCGTGCGCGAGCAGCTGCTGGAGGACGGCGCGCGCCGGCCTCGAGCAAATCGCGTGGGCGGACAGCGCCCTCCATCACGCAGCGGGCGTGGCGAGGTCGTTGCACGGCGACGCCGAAGAGTGAATCGCGGGGCCTTGCTCCGGCTGCTCCGGTCATCTTGCTGTCTTATTGTAGTTCGGAAGGTATTTTTGGGAGTTGGCCGAATCATCCTGCATCGGTTCATTATGATCACGGGTGTTAATACGTTAAGTTGTGGGCGCGTGGGGATATGAACCGCGCCCACAGTCGGCAACTCCGATCTCGGTTAACGCAACCCTTGTGCCCTCGAAAACCCTCGGGGAGATAGGCGATGTCGCCTCCAACGCGAGAATATCTCCACGCGGCCGGCGCCGGGATTGGTCCCCCGAAAGCCCACACTCGGCGAATGGGATTTTCATTTCAGTGACTCGGCGCGGCGTGTCGAACAGGTGGGATCTCTCCGCCCGGACGCCTCAGCGACCTCAGTTTGAACGCAAGCGCGATCATCAGCGCGCCTATGGCGAAAACGAACGCCCTGATTAGCAAGATTACCGAAAGCGCGCCGGTTACCGGAAACGCCAACAGCAATAATCCGAACGCCATTGAAAGAATAGCGATCAGCGCCATCATCCACTCACCCCTGATTTCGTGGCGCAGCCTGATGGCGGTGATAATTTCAAACACGCCGGTCATAATCGCCCAGAACGCGATCAGGAAGAGCAGCCCCCTGACGGTCAGCCCCGGCCAGGCGAATGTCATGACGCCTATCACGATGCTGACGGCGCCTTCAAACAGCAGCGGGCGCCAACGCTCCTGGCTGACATCGCGTCTGAAGGCCTCGATCACGGCAAAGATTCCATTGATCATCGCATACACGCCGAAGAGCGGCGCCAACACCGATAACGCGATGCCTGGCCACATAAATGTGGCGATTCCGAACAGCACGGCGACCAGCCCGCGCAGCGCAATAGCCCACCAGTTTTGAGTCATCAAATTGAACATAACTCCCCCTTCCGCATGTCTTTCATTCCTCAGATTGGGCTGATGATGGGATACAGCTGTTTGTCCTTTTTTGCTTCTACCTCTTTCATCATCGGGCGATTCATCGAGGAGATGTCTCCAGACATCCATCGATTGCGGGGCAATTGATATGCCGAGTCAGCATCGTGGAATGCGCCCTAAGCAACATGAGCGGTCTTTGAAAATAGAAGTAACACAAGTGTGGCGCGATTTGTTTAAGCGCGCCGCTTCGGCTGCAGGGCGGCGCGCTTAAACAAATTGCAAGGCGCCATCAGCCGAGCGTGGTTGCGCTATTTTTTCAGAGGCCAAAAGTGTCCAACTCCGGGGCGCCGCTGGCGCATTAACCAGTTGGCGCCGCGATTGCTCTGTCAATTAAGGCTGCTTTGAGAATGGCGTCGGCGTCCGGCTATGAATGACGTGGAGGTGATTGATTCATACCATCCGCCGCGATCGCCGATTCGCGACGATCTGATCTTCATTGACGAAGTGACTCGAGATCGCGCATGTCTTCGCGTTGGGAAAACCGGTGGTTCGCGACGGATAGCTTGTCTTAAGAGAGAAATTTCTGACACACGGCGACAGGAGAATTTCGCTTTATGGCGGCAAATCATAACGACCGGCGAAAGGCAAAGAATGGCCGGTATAGCTCGGCTGAACGGAAAGCCGCGAAAAATAATGGGCGCGGGGAGTACCCAAAGGGGAATGGAGGGAGCGGGCGGTCAGCCGGCTCCCTGATCGCCATCGGCGGCGCCGAAGACAGAGAGGACACGAAGATCATTTTGAGCTACATCGCTGAACGGATCGGTTCGGGCGAACTGGTGATCTCGACGCTGGCTTCCGGATACGCCGAAGAGGTATGGGAAATCTACCGCACGCTCTTCACCTCGATGGGCGTGAAGCGCGTCAAGCATCTCTGCATGGGCTACCGCGACGAATCTTTGGAAGACCCTCGACTGGACGTTCTCGCCGATGCGACCGCGGTTTTCTTCACCGGCGGTGATCAACTCAGGATCACGACCCGCCTGGGAGGCACGGCGCTTTTAGAGCGCATCGATGAGATTTACAGGCGGGGCGGAATAATCGCCGGAACCTCGGCCGGCGCGACGGCGCTCGGAGAGATGATGCTGGTCGGCAGCCCCAGCGAGGGAATCTGCAAGCTCAGCGACATACATATGACGCCGGGACTAGGGCTGGCGGAGAACATGATCATTGACCAGCACTTCTCCGAACGCGGACGGATCAGACGATTGCTCGGCGCCGTCGCCGAGAACCCGCGTATGCTCGGAATAGGCATTGACGAGGACACGGCGGTCGTGGTGGAAAGCGATGGGACCTTTCACGCGGTCGGCTCGGGCGCGGTCTACATCGTCGACGGCCACGACCTCAGTTACACGAACATCTCGGAGGTTTCATTCAACCGCGCCATGTCGGTCTTCGGCGCTAAGCTTCACACGCTTAGCAGCGGCGACAGCTTCAATATACACTCGCGCCATCCGGCGCACACCAGGGCAGACGTCGAGTATTTAGATGCGGAGTCGCAACTTCTGAAAGGCGCACGCCAAGCGAGGTCGCAAAATTATGACTACTAGAGCCAGAATCAGACCATCCAGAGAGAACAAGAGAGCCGGGACGCGGCGCGGACGGGCCCGTACGCAAGGGGGCAAAGAACGAGACGTCTCCGCAGGCCGATCCCCGAAGACGCCCAGGGGAAAATCCGCGCGGACGCGCGAGCTGCCGGTTCAAGCCCACATCCGAGCTTTGGGAATCTATCTCAACGAGAACACCCGGACGTCCATCCGGCGAAAGCTCGACAGGAAATTCAGGAAATTTGCGAAATCTATCGAGCGCACGAGCGTGCGTCTGGAAGATGTGAATGGCCCACGTGGCGGCGTCGATCATGTGTGCCGGATAAAAGTTGTCCTTAGAAATCTCCCGAGTGTTGTTTACGAGAAGCAAGACGTCTCTCTGGATACCGCGGTTGGCGGCGCCCTTGCGGGCGCCGAGCGAGCCATGCGCCGGACTTTGCAACGCGTACGAGGCAAACCTATCAGGAAACGCCTGCGAATGGCGCCTGTTCCATTGACTAAATCAAGCAAGGAGCCCTGATCATAAACATCGTGTAAGGCAATCGGGGGGTGGCAAGAGTCTTGCAGCGTCCACTTTTGGACGACGACACGAACATCTATCACGGCGCCAGGGTTTAATCCTGGCGGAAGGGTGGATGTGCGCGTCGAAGGCGCCGACGCGCGATTCAATTGGGGACGTTGAAACAGCTACGGCGCTTCTCGTCCTTGCAGGTTACAGGCTGATCAGATGTAGGGACTAAAAATGACAGCGCCTCGGCTCCTGCTGGGGCCGAGGCGCTCAAACACAGTCTGCGGCTCCGATCCCGGCTTTATGCCGTGGTCATCTGACCTTCAGCAAAGAGTTCACGAAGACGGGATTCCTGTTCGTCGGAAAGGTTCGATGTGATTAGCTCAGGGTTCAAGCTCTTGAGTTCAGCAACCACCCTGTCCACGACGGCATGCGCCGTCATGAGGAAGAGCGCCGACGTCCCCGGCTTAACCTTGTCGCGTATCTGCTTGATGAAATTGTCGTCAATGCCGAAGTCTTTAAGCGCGCCGGTTACCGCACCGGTCGCTGCGCCAACTGCAAGACCCAGCAGCGGGACGAAGAGGATCAAGCCGATGAGGAGACCCCAGAATGCGCCGCCAAGAGCGCCTGCGCGCGCTGTGCTAACCAACTGCCTTGTCTTCGGCCCTTTGCTGTCCTGCGGCCAGGTGACCACAGCCGCATCCACCATTTTGATCAGTTGTTGCTGCTGCAGCCGTTGCAGAATCCGGAGCGCCTGGTCGGCGCCGTCAGCGCTGTTGAATTCCAATACTGATAGAGTTGTCATAACTTATATATCCTCCTTAAATGATTATTTGCCCAAGCCTGTCTCGAAAAATGCAATCCTTCACATCACCTCGGGTGAAAGATCAATTAAGAAGGCGCAAGAAGATGTATGACGTCAGAGCGGCTAATGATGCCCACAAGCTTGCCGTCATGCGTGACGGGGACGCGGCGAAGACCATCCCGCATCATCGTTTCGGCCGCCTGACCGACCTCATCCTGCGGGTCGACCGTAGCGACCGCTTTGGTCATCACGTCGGCGGCTGTAAGGCGGCGGGCTTTCTCGTAAATTTCGACGATATTCTCCGGCTCGATAAACTGGTCGAATATCGCCGGCGCATGTATTCCCAGACGACGAACTCTTTTCTGTTTCAGAAAAAGATCGCAATCGCTGACTATGCCGATTACTTCGCCCTTGCTGTCTATGACCGGCGCCCCGCCGATGCGATGTTCTTTGAGCAATCGGGCGATCTCTTGAAGGGGGGTGTCAGCGCGAACAGCGATCACGCCTTTAGTCATGACGTCAATGACCTTTATCTTGCCTACTCCTTCTTCTTCCGTAGGACGCTCCACTGAACGTTCCGCCAAACGTACGACCTCGACCGAGCACGACGCATTGGTCACAACCCCTGTCGAAACACTCCCGAGGAAGAATCTTTGCAGCGCGCCGTTCAGGCCCCTTGAACCGATGAAGATGCAATTCGCGCCCCAAGCGTCGGCCTCCTCAGTCAGCGCTCGCTTCGGATCACCTTTTATTATCTTTGATGAGACGGCCAACCCCGCTTCAGATATTTCCGCCATCGCCGCGTCCTGAATGACTCGCGCGCGACTCATTTGTATCGCAGGCGGTTCTCCGTACATGTGAAAAGGTTTGGTTACGGTGACAATCCGAGCTTCGACGCCGGCAGGCCAGTGGCGCGCCGTCACGACGTCAACGGCCGCACTGGCGAAAGACGATCCGTCCATGCCGATAATGATCCGCGCAGGCCGATCACCTTTCGTGATAGTTGCTCGCGCCACACGCACGGAGCAGCGCGCTTCGGTCACGATCTTTCGTGACACGCTGCCAAGGATGAGCCGACCGATCGCTGAGCGACCCTGCGAGCCGACGACGATCAAATCCGTCCCCCATTTTGTCGCCAGATCCATCAGCGTGTCCGCCGGATCACCCACCGGATACTCGACATTCACATCCCATTCAGGAAAACTCGACTTGATGCGCTCGCCTCCCAGGCGCGCGCATTCTTTCGCCTGTGCGATCGCGTTCGATGCGTATGTAAGGGCTGACGCCATGCGCTCTGGATCGAGCCCGTTCCCGGCGATCCCAGAAACCGACAGCGGCGGCATCGCGACCTCCGCTACCGAGATGATTAATACTTCCGCATCGTGCGGCAGCCCCGCCCGGCGCAAATCATCCAAAGCCGCGTCCGCATGCTCCGACCCGTCATAACCAATTACAATTTTCATTCTCTCATTCGTACCTTCTCCTTCGTCGTTTTTCATTATCGCCAGTGTTCATGTTCGCTATTCGAATACCAGTGAACTATTGCGATAGCCGAGCATTCCTGACTCCTCTCGCCATCTCAGAAAAAGATCAATCAAAAAGCCCTAGGTCAATTCTGTTCGGCTCTTGGCGCGTTCCACATCCTGCTTTATGTCTTCGAGCAAGACATGTGCCTTGATCACTTCGTTTGCGCTTTATGAACATGCGTGCGCGGCCAGTGATCCTGGAGAGAGATTGGAGACGCTAAAGCCTGCTGAGACCGTTGCCGAAGCCACACATTCAGACACACGAATCGACTAGGTAGTTCGGCCGGCGCCTTCCTTGTACTCCCCTTGCGCACTCCATTTGGACGTTACGTTTTACTCCTGTCCATCAGAGTCCTTTAAACAAATCGCCTTGGGGATCAACCCCTGTAGCAATGAACGAGTCGTGAAGCTGGCACAGCGTGTGCTCTCTCGAGGAGGATGGCTTCAAACACTTTGATGGCGCTGCTGGAGGCGAAGGAATTCATCGCCGCCCCCGGCGTGTTCGACATGGTCTCGGCCAAGTTGGCCGATCGCACGGAAGCGAAGGCGCTCTACATGACCGGCTTCGGGATCGTAGCCTCCTATTTGGGGCTTCCCGACGCGGGTCTGGCTACCTATTCCCAGATGGTGGACCGTGTGGGGGCGATAGTCGAGTCCGTGCGCAAGCCGCTGATCGCAGACGCCGACACGGGCTATGGCGGTCTGCTGAACGTGCGCCACACTGTCCGCGGCTACGAGAAAGCCGGGGCAGCCGCCATTCAGCTTGAAGATCAGGAAACCCCGAAGAAGTGTGGCCACACCCCGAACCGTAATGTGATCCCGGCTGAGGACATGGTAAACAAGATCAAGGTCGCCTGCGACTCCCGGTCGTCCAAAGACTTCCTCATCGTAGCTAGAACCGACGCGCGCACGTCTCTCGGCCTCGACGAAGCGCTCCGCCGCGGCGAAGCTTATGCCAAGGCAGGCGCCGACATTATCTTCATCGAAAGCCCGGAGTCGGAAGAGGAGATGCTGCAAATCGGTTCGTCGCTCGACGCGCCGCTCGTGTCAAACCAACTCCATGGCGGCCGCACCCCGATCCTGCCTCAATCTCGATTGAAAGAGATGGGATTCTCCGTAGCCCTCTACCCCACCGCCGGGCTGCTTGCCGCTTCGCAAGCGCTGGCGAGCGTCTATGCCTCGCACGCGCAAGACAAGCCGGTGGAGGCGCCGCTATACGCCTTCAACGATTTCCTCGAGATGATCGGCTTCCGGCAGGTCTGGGACTTTGAGAAGAAGTACGCCCATCTA
>DASTMP010000436.1:0-19175 GCA_035714085.1 Blastocatellia bacterium | reverse complement strand
GATCTATCGATGGCCTACACGCCGGGCGTGGCGCGCGTCTGTATGGCGATCCACGACGATCCCGAAAAGGCTTATACGCTGACGGTCAAGAAGAACACCGTCGCGGTCGTCACCGACGGAACGGCGGTGCTTGGTTTGGGCGACATTGGACCAAAGGCGGCGATGCCGGTGATGGAAGGCAAGGCCATGCTCTTCAAGGAATTCGCGGACATCGACGCGTGGCCGATCTGCCTGGACACGACCGACCCGGATGAGATCGTGCGGACGGTCAAGGCGATTGCGCCCGGTTTCGGCGGCGTCAACCTGGAAGACATCTCAGCCCCGCGATGCTTCGAGATCGAGGATCGGCTGAAGCGCGAAGTGGAGATCCCGGTCTTTCACGACGATCAACACGGAACGGCGATCGTCGTGCTCGCCGCTCTGATCAACGCGCTCAGGATCATCAATAAGAAACCGGAAGATTTGAAAGTGGTCTTCAGCGGCGTTGGCGCGGCCGGCGTGGCCTGCTCGAAGATTCTCATGCGCGCCGGCGTCAGCAAGATTATCGGCTGCGACCGCCAGGGGGCGATCTATCGCGGCCGCGACAACGGCATGAACTTCATGAAGAACTGGTACGCCGAGAACACCAACCCCGATGACGAGCGCGGTACGATCCACGACGTTGTTCGCGGCGCGGACGTCTTCGTCGGCCTCTCGGCTCCGGGCACGATCACAACCGCGGACCTCAAACAGATGGCCGCCGATCCGATAGTGTTTGCGCTGGCCAATCCAACGCCGGAGATCATGCCCGAAGAAGCCGCCCCCTATGTGCGCGTAATGGCGACGGGGCGCTCCGACTATCCGAATCAGATCAACAACGTGCTGGCCTTTCCCGGGATCTTTCGCGGAGCGCTTGATTGCCGCGCGAGAGAGATCAACGAGGAGATGAAAGTTGCCGCCGCGCACGCCATCGCGGAGATCATCACGCCGGAAGAGCTGCACCCCGATTACATCATTCCCAGCGTCTTCAATCGTGAAGTGGTCAAACTGGTGGCTTCCGCCGTCACACAGGCTGCTATAGATACAGGCGTGGCCGGACGACAGCGCTTGGCCGCTGGTAAAGATCGTCAATAGTGAACGAGAGGCTCCCGATGAAAGCTGATCAGATCATAGGGGCCGTGTGTTATGTGATCGAATGAGTTTGCCGAATGGACGGCGAGCCGTCGCATTAACTCTCGGTTTCAGGCCAAACAAGGTCAGATATCAGATACATACCGTCTCTGTGAAGCAAGCCCTCTTGAATATTGAACGGCCTGACATAAGGCCCCTCATTTCACCCACATCGCTTTTCCAGGCTTCCAGGATTAAATAGAACACGGCTGTTTTTTTCAGGGAACGCCTTTCTCTCGACAAATGGGAATTGGGTAAGAGACTCGCCCTTTCCTTTTCGGAGCTGACGGTTACAGTTGGGTAAGGACTAGCCGCGTCCTCGTCATCGAGGCCAGCGTCCATCACCGCTCATCAGGGAAGGCGGCTTGGATTGTCGAAATTAACGTCTCCGCTAAATTTTTTATGCGCTCCCATGGCCATCGTCGGGAGGCGCGATTGCGTCTATAATTCGCGCGTCTTTATTCCGACCTCTCCCCGCAAAGGAGCTGTTTGATGACTCCCTCTTCACAGAACACCGCCGATGCGTCCATCGATTGGCTGGCGGCGAAGGATCCGCGCGCCGGGCAGATGGTCGGGCATTACCAGATTGAGCGGCAGTTGGGCGCAGGAGGCATGGGCGTGGTTTATCTGGCGCACGACACGCGGTTGGGGCGGCCCGTCGCGCTCAAGCTGTTGCGGCCCGACTTGACGCAGGACCCTGAGCGTGTGCGCCGCTTCCGGCGGGAAGCGCGCGCCGCCTCGGCTCTCAATCACCCGAACATCCTCACCATTTACGAAGTCGGCCAGGCTGATTCGACAGCCGGCGACGCGCACTTCATCGCCGCCGAATTTGTCGATGGACAAACGCTGCGCGATTTGTGTGAGCGCGCCGGGCTGACTTTGGGCGCGACGCTCGACATATTGATCCAGGTGGCCGGCGCTCTCTCAGCCGCGCACGAAGCGGGCATCGTTCACCGCGACATCAAACCGGAAAACATCATGCTGCGGAAGGACGGCCTCGTAAAGGCGCTCGATTTCGGTCTGGCCAAGTTGACTGAACAGGATGCGCGACCGCCGAGCGACAGCTTCGCGCGCGCGACCACCCAGCCCGGCGCGGTGATGGGGACAGTCAGTTATATGTCGCCCGAACAATCCCGCGGGTTGGAGGTGGACGAGCGGAGCGATGTGTTCAGCCTTGGCGTGGTGATGTACGAATTGCTCACCGGGCGCGCGCCGTTCGAGGGCGAGACGACGAGCGATGTATTGGTCGCGCTGCTCAGTAGCGAACCTCGGCCGCTGGCGAGCTATGTGGCGAAGCTGCCCGGGGCGTTGCAGGAGATCAGCGCCCGCGCGCTAGCTAAGCCGGTCGGGCAGCGTTACCAGACTGCGCGGGAGTTGGGCGACGACCTGAAGCGGTTGAAAGGGGAACTGGAATTCGCGGCCAAGCTGAAAGGCCACACGGGGAGCGGGGATGACCTCCTCAGGCTGACGGTTGGGTCGGCGACCGCCGCCGCCGACCAGACGACAATGGTCACGCGCCCAGCCGTCGCGCCAGCGACCTCGCGGTTGACTGTCTTGCGCGGGCTGCGGCGGCGTTACGGCAAAGGCCTGGCGCTGGCGGCGCTGGCGCTGGCGCTGGCGCTGATCGCGGCGGCGACTTGGAGGCAGTGGCTCGCGTCGCGCCGCGATGCGATTGATTCGGTCGCGGTGCTGCCCTTTACCAACGTAGGCGCCGATCCACAGATGGAGTACTTGCCGGACGGCATCACCGAGAATCTGATCAACAGCCTGACGCAACTGCCCTCCTTGCGCCGGGTGATGTCGCGCAGCGTCGCCTTTACTTACAAAGGGCGCGAAGTCGATCCGCGTCAGGCGGGCCAGGCGCTACAGGTACGCGCGGTTGTCACCGGACGCGTGCAGCGCCTGGGCGACCGGCTGGTCATCAATGTTGAGTTGGTGGACGCGGCCACCGGCGCGCAGCTCTGGGGCGAACGGTATCAGCGCCCGTTCGCAGACTTGCTGACGGTGCAAGAGGAGATCGCGCGCGAGATCGCCGAGGCGCTGCGGCTGCGCTTGAGCGGCGACGAGCAGCGCCAGCTGGCCAAACGCTACACGCAGAATAACGAAGCCTATCAGCTTTATCTGGAAGGACGGTACCACTGGAACAAGCGCACTGGCGAAAGCATGCGGAAAAGCGTCGAGTGCTACAAGCTGGCTATCGAAAAAGACAGCGACTTTGCGCTGGCTTACGTCGGGCTGGCCGACTCCTACGCGACTCTCGGCAGTTACCATGTCATGCAGTCCCGGGATGTGCTGCCACTGGCCAGAGACGCCGCCGCGAAGGCTCTGGGCATAGATGAAGGCCTCGCAGAAGCGCATGCATCGATGGGCAAAATTCTCTCCGACTATTACGGAGATTGGACGCAGGCCGAAAGAGAGTTCCAGCGCGCGATAGATTTGAAACCCAATTACCCGAACTCGCATCACTGGTATTCAACTCTCCTCGCGCAATTGGGCCGGTATGATGAAGCCGTCAGCGAGGCCAATCGCGCATTGGAGCTGGACTATTTCTCACCGGTTACCGGCACACAGGTAGGCAATGTGCTCTACCAGGCCCGCCGCTACGACCAGGCGATAGCGGCTCTGCGGAGGACGCTCGGCCTGGAGCCGAATTTCGCGGCCGCGCATTACTATCTGGGCCTTTGTTATCTGATGCAGGAGAAGCGCGACGAGGCGGGGGCCGAGTTCGAGAAAGCTCTGGCGATCGCGCCGAACACACCGGATTTCATCGCGCTGCTCGGTTACACAAGCGCGGTGGCGGGGCGACGCG
The DNA here is from genome assembly GCA_035714085.1 of Blastocatellia bacterium. Lineage (GTDB taxonomy): Bacteria > Acidobacteriota > Blastocatellia > RBC074 > RBC074 > JAJVID01. The sequence goes on along the minus strand of DASTMP010000436.1, from coordinate 15,217 downwards.
ATCAGGCGCTACGCCGCCTGGAGGAATTGAACGAAGTGGCCAAACGCCGCTACGTGCCGCCGCTCAACTACGCCGCCATCCACGTCGGGCTTGGCGATAGAGACCAGGCGTTCAAATTGCTGGAAAAATGTGACGAGGAGTGCGCCCCCTGGCTCCGCGGGTTGAAGACCGATCCGTTGTTTGAGAGCTTGCGCGCAGACTCCCGCTTCGCCGGATTGATGCGCCGCGCCGGCCTTGCGCCATGAGCCGCCATTATGCTCAGGCGCCGGATTTTAACTCGGCGCGAATCAGCTTCGAGACCGGGTTCCAGGGGCGCAGTTGAGAAACGAAATCGAGCGAATGTTCCACGCTGCGCTCTCTGATCAGTTTCTGCAACTCGGCGGCCTGCGAGTCGCTATTTTCGGCGAATGAGAGCGCGGCGGCGCAACCCTGGATCAGATAAGTGGGTTCGACGCCGTAGCGGTAGGCCAGCTTGGCGGGGCCGATCAGGCGGTCATCGGATTGCAGCTTGCGCACCGGGTCGCGCCCGACCCGCGAGACCGTGTCCATCAGCGCGGCGTTAGAGAAGCTGGCCAGAATCTCGTTGATCAAAGAGCCGTAATGCAGCGTCCGCCCGTGCTTGTATTGCAATGCGCGCTGCGCTTCGAGCATGGCGCCGACTACCGCGCGATTGATCGCCTCGTCGGCCATCGCTTCGTGAATGTATTTGTAGCCGCGCTTGTAGCCGAGGTAGGCGCAGACGGCGTGGCCGCAATTAAGTATGTAGAGTTTCTCTTCGATGCAGGCCGGGAAATTGTCCAGCCCCTTGAGCGGCGGCAGGATGTCGAAATCGACCTTGATCTGCAGCGTGTCGAAGAGAACGTCTCCCATGGCGTCGGCGGTGATGACGATCCTGCCGGTCTCGTCGAATTCCTGCCCAGAGACGATCCGATCCGAAATCGCAGAGTTGAACCCGACGTAATCCTGAACCTGTTGCGCGAACTGGAATGGCAGATTTGTGAAGATCAACCGCTCGAGCTGCGATCCGGCGTTTTTCAGGTTCTCGCAGCAGAAGACGTCCAGGGGCCGTTTCACTCCCGATCTGATCCGATGCAGGATGGCTTCAGCCAGCGTGATCGAAGTTTCGGGGAGATTGTCGGGGCGCACTGACGTGTAGATGTGATCGGCGCGCTCGACTTCGCGCGCGAAGTCTTCTCCCGGCGCCAGAACCCCGCGCACGCCGCGAACTTCGATCCGCGTCTCGATCGATCCTTTTACCACCACGTCATAGCCGTGAAGATTGATCGAATTGACGATTTCAGGCCGCCGCGCGGCGAAGATCACCTCGTGCCCCTGCATTGCCAGCGCGGCGCCGAGAGCCCCTAACCCGACACGGCCTGCCCCAATGATAATGATTCGCAATTACATTCTCCGATCTGAATAGACAGGATTGACAGGATTTTTCAGGATTTGCTTTCATCCTGAAAAATCCTGTCAATCCTGTCTATTCATCCTTATCTCAGCAAGGCTTCAATCTTTGCCATCAGCTCTTCAAACACCAAATTCCGTTTACTCAGAAAGTCGTCGGCGCCGGATTGCAAGGCTTCGATCTTGTCTTCGACCCCCTGGCGTCCGCCGAGGAGAATGACGGGCGTTTCGCGTTTGTTCTTGCGCATCTCGCGGCAAATGTCGAAGCCGGATTTGTGCTCGAGCAGAGCGTCGAGGATCAGAAGCTGATAGGAGGACACCGGGGCCATGGCGCTCTGAAGCGCCTCGCGTCCGTCCTGCGCTCGGTCCACGATATAGTTTTCGACTTCCAGTCCGCGCTTGAGCAGAATCGCCAGGTCTTCGCTGGCGACGGCGACCAGAATTTTTGGCATGGCGGGCAGCGCCATAATAAGAGTCTTGTGTTCCAGCGATAGCGGGGCCGTGCCGTTCATCGCCCCGTTCATCGCATTGGATAGCACGTTGGTCATGGCCGCCTGCACGCCGGAGAGCTCGCTCGATCCGAGGCGCGTCTCGAGGCGATTCAATTCGATCATCGAGCCCAGCCTAGCGAACGCGCCGCGAGCTTCTTCCATATGGGCGCGCGCCGATTCATTGCGGAGTTGAGACATCCGCAATACGCCGATGGCCTCGTGGCAGAGCGCCGCGCGATAAGGATCGCCGATTGTCTGAAAAATCGAGAGGCTCTGGCCGAAGCAGCGGTTGGCTTCGCTCGACTCCTGCGTCCGGGCATGAATGACGCCGCGCGAGTAGAGCGCGCGGGCCATGAGATTCAACGCAGGGTCGAGGGAGGTCGTGGCTTCCGCGGCCTCGAGCTGTTCCCTGGCCTTCGCCAGGTCGCCGTCCTCGGCGAGCGCCTGGGCCAGTTCGAAGCCGATGAGCGCCTGCTCCTCGATCGCCTGGCTGGCGCGCGCCGCGGCCAGGCCTTTTTCCAGCGCCTCAATCGCCTCGGCGTATCGCCTGCGCGCGAGCAGAATGCGGCCGAGGATTCGCTGCGTCCGCGCGTAGACGGTCTGGCCGTGACGATTGAGCGATTTTTCGATGGCCTGCTCCGCCGCGAGCAGATTCCCCTGCAACAGTTTCAACTCGGCCAGATCGGTCAGGGCCACCGCTTCGGCCTTTGCGAGCTTGTGTTCGCGAGCGATCCGCAGCCGGTCTTCCATCAACTTCTCGGTCATCGACCACGATCCCAGCCGCGTCCACACCCGCGAAAGGCTGCTGTAGGCTTTGAGCGATAGCCTGACGTTGCCTGTGTATTCGAGTTGTTGAATCGCGGCCTGGTAGGCGGGAATGGCCTCTCTCAGCTTGCCTTCGGTGTAAAGGATCAACGCCTGCTGCATCTGCACGCGGCCACGCAGCATAGCGTCCGAAGTCTCTTCGGCCATCCGCGCGGCGCGGCCCCAGTTATAATTCGCGCCTTCGAAATCGGCTTCCTTCCAATCCACTTTGCCGAGCAGGTAATGGACTTCGGCGCGCAGCTTCATGTTGCCGGCGCGGCGCGCTTGAAGCAGAGCGCGGTGCAAATGGTCGCGCGCCATCAAGAAATCACCGGAGTTGAGCATTGCCCGGCCGAGCGAGGCATGCGCCCCGGCTATACCCGTGTCGTCGCCCTTGCCTTCGGAGAGCTGGTTGTAAATGTTCAGACTTCGCCCGAGCGCGTCAATCGCCAGATCGAGCTGCTTGCGCTCAAGATAGATGCGGCCCAGACAGAGCAGGACGCTGGCGCGAAACGGAAGAGGAAGCGTAATAATATTGGTCGCGTCATTGTATTTCGCCATCACTTCGAGCGCGCGGTCGAAGTCGCCCTTGTTCAAATGTGTCTCGGCCAGGACGCGTCGCAAATTGGCCTCTTCGGAAACGTCAGCCGGCGGGATTCTCAATTGTGCGGTGAGCGAATGGATCAGGTTGTCGGTCGTGCTGTCTTCGTGTCGAGGCAGAGGCGAGGCCGCCGCGCCGTCGGTCTCGATCAATCTGAAGATCATTTCAGGCCCGCCCGATCCGAAGCGGAGAGTGTCGCCGTCATTGAGCATCCGCTCGGTGACGCGATCGCCGTTGACGAAACTGCCGTTGGTCGAGCCCAGGTCGCGCAGCAGGTAATTGGCGCCGACGCGGATCAATTCGGCATGCGAACGTGAAACGACCGTCGCCGGGACGCAGAGCGAATTCTCGGCCCCTCGCCCGATGGTGAAGCGAGGCGATTCAAGGTGGACGACTTCGGACGCGCCGTTAGCCGGCGCGAGATGGATTTCTCCTCGCACGTTCATAGCATTATCGGGGACACTGCTGGACGTTGTTCCGAAATTAATATGCTGTCTTGAGTCACTGAGACGGCGGCAAATATCGTAATCAAATTCGGGCGCTGTGGCAAATATTATTACCCTTGACCTGATTGCGGCCAAAGTTATAATCGGCCCGCTGTTTTGAGACACTCAGAAAGACCCGGTTGGAAGTTTGCTCGCGCCCTGGCTTGCTGTTCTTCATTTTCGGCCAGTCGAGTTAAGCCAATTGATTTAAGGAAAAAACTTAATGCCACATTCGCTCAATATCGGAGTTTTAGCCGAAGCGCGCTATCTGGCTCAGAGCCAGCCCACTGGATTGAGCGCGAAGTTGAATGAGCTCGGCCACCGGATCACGATGATCGATCCGCAGAAGGCCTTTTATGTGATGGGCGATGACGGCTGGTTCGAGGGACTGGATGCGATCGTCGGCCGCGGGCGGAGTTGGGCGCTGCTCGCGCTGCTCGGCTGGGCCGAAACGCGCGGGGCGCTGACGATTAACCGCCGCGAAGCCATCGCCTCGGTCCACAACAAGGCGCAAATGTCCATCGCCTTCGCTTCCGCAGGCATCCCCGCTCCGCAAACATTCTTCGGAAGCGTCGGGCGACTGGCGCAGGAAATTCCTCCATCCTCCTATCCGATCATTTTGAAGCCGATCTTCGGAGACAACTCGCGCGGGCTGCTGGTCGTCAACTCCCCCGAAGAGATGGCCACGACCGATTGGCCCGAGCCGGTCGCGCTGGCCCAGCGGTATTTTCAAACCGACGGCTATGACCTGAAACTCTACGGCATCGGCGACCAAATCTGGGCCGTGCGCAAAGCGTCGCCTTTCAACGTCAGGAAAGACGGCGGCGAGTCGAAAGACGGATTGGCGCCGATCACGCCCGAATTGACCGATCTGGGGCGTCGCTGCGGGCGGCTCTTCGGTCTGGACCTGTTCGGCGTCGATTGCATCGAAACCGAAGAGGGGGTCCTGGTGATCGAGATCAACGATTATCCCAACTACACCAACGTGCCCGACGCGAATGAGCGGCTGGCCGATTACGTTGCGCGAAGGGCGACGCGATGAAGATTGGCGTAATCACTAAGCGGGAAAAGGCGCACAAAGCCGGCTCGGTCATGCAAGAGACTGCGGAGACGCTCCGGTCGCGCGGGGTCACGGTCGAGGCGATCTATCCCGAAGACTCCCGCTTCGACGTCGCAATGGTCGAAGCCGATTGTGATCTCTATCTACTGAAATCAGGAACCGAAGCTGCGCTGAGTCTCGCCGGCGTGTTGCACGCGGCCGGCGCGCAGATCATCAATCCCTACCCGACCGTCGTCGCCATGCGCGACAAGATTATTTCAACAAAAATGCTGCTATCGGCCGACGTCCCATTGCCCGAAACCTGGTTCGCATCAAAGCCGGAACAACTTGCGGGTCTGTTGAAAGAGGGCCAGATCGTGGTCAAACCTTTCTGGGCCGCCTCGCAAGGTCGCGGAGTTCAGATCATCACAACCGAAGATGAACTGGCGACCGTGACCGGCGAAGACGACTTGATCTTCGCGCAACGTTATTATCAGCCGGACGGGCGCGATCAAAAACTCTACGTCATCGGCGACCGCGTCTTCGGGGTGCGCCGTGTGTGGCCTCCGAAGACTTTGGAGGACAAGCTGGGCGAACCTTTTGAGGTTCCTGACGAGATGCGCGAGATCGCGCTCGGGTGCGGGCGCGCGTTCGGAGTCGGGTTGTACGGCGTGGATTTGATCACGAGCGGCGACAAGCCTTACGTCGTGGACATCAACACATTTCCGGGGTTCAAAGGCGTTCCGAACGCGGCGGAGTTGTTGTCTGAGTATATTATGGATCAGGGAGCCAGGTGATTGTGATCACCCACTACTCGGCTTCGGATGCGCCCGAAATACTGATCAACAACGAAAATTCCGCGACGACTGCCGAGTGAATCCTTGTGGCCAAGTTCATCCCCGTGTTCCCAGTGGTTGGGCTTCATTCTGAGTTCAACTAAAGACTGGGATTAAGTAAACCGCAATGAGGTGAAAGAATGAAGCTGCACTTTATGATCGTCCGCCGCGTCCCGCCCGTGCCCAGCCCGGTGCTGGTCGAATGTTACGAAATCCTGCGCGGGCGCGGATACACCGTCACCGAAGACATCGCCGAAGATGTCATTCAGCGCCCCGACCTGGCGAAAATCGAAGCCGATCTCTACCTGCTGAAATCTCACACGGAGCTTTCGCTGGCGCTCGCCGGCGTCCTCTTCACGCAGGGCGCGAATATGTTGAACCCTTATCTATCCTGCTCACTGATTCAGAGCAAGATCATCACGTCGAAGCTGCTCCGTCAGGCGGGAATTCCCGCGCCCGACAGTTGGGTGACCGGCGATCTGAGTCTGGCGAAATCCCTGTTGGAAAAACACCCGCTGATAATCAAACCGCATATGGGCCATCGCGGCGCGGGCGTGCATCTGTGCAAGACGCCCGAAGACGTTGATAAAATACCACCGCCCGTGACCCCGATGATCATTCAGGAAGCGATTCCGGGGCCGGGCGAGGATTTAAAAATTTATTGCGTCGGCGATCAAGTCCAGGGCGTGAGGAAGCAATTTTCAGAGTCGAGTTTCTCGGTCGCGGGGCGCCACGGCGAGATCACAGAAGAGATTCGCAGGATTTCACAACGCGTCGGCGAGGTATGCGGGCTGGGTTTGTATGGCCTCGACATCATCGAAAGCGACCGCGGGCCATACGTGGTGGACGTCAATTACTTCCCCGGCTACAAAGGCGTGCCAAACGCGGCCGGGATGATCGCCGATTACATTGACGATTACGCCAGAGGCAAAGTCACGCTGACGCCGCCTGTTTAAAGAATGAGAGACGGAGGGACAGAAAGACAGAAGGACGGGGCGACGGGGCGACGGGGCGACGGGGCGATTGAGGTCCCGCCAACCTCGACATCGATCTCCTCTTCTCCCTGTCTCTCTGTCGCCCCGTCGCCCCGTCGCCCCGTCGTCTCGTCTCTCTTCGTGATCTGGGCCGAAGGTTTTTTGTCGCGGTTGAGTTTCGGCGTCATCGGCTTTGCGCTGCCGATCTTCGCATACAAGCGTTTGGGGCTGAGCCTGACACAGACCGGGTTTCTGTTCTCGCTCAACCTGATCGCCGAGCAGTTGTTCAAGCCGTTGATGGGTTGGGTTGCGGACCGCGCGGGGTTGAAACGGACGCTGACGGTGGCGATAGCGTTGCGCAGCATGGTCGCGCTGTTGTTCGCCTTCGCGACCTCGCCCTGGCATGTTTACGCGATCCGGTTTTTCCACGGCTTTAGCGAATCGCTGCGCGATCCGTCCGTCAGCGCGCTGATCGCCGAGAACGCGAAGAAGAAGTCGGTGGCTTCGGCCTTCGCGTGGTATACGGCGGCCAAGATGTCCGCCGGATCGCTGGGCAGGGCGCTGGGCGCCTTTATGCTGGCGCTGACGGTCGAAAATTATTCGGCGGTCTTCCTCATAGCGTTCACGCTGTCGCTCGCTCCGCTATTGGCGGTCGCCAGGTATTTGAACGAGCCTGAAGATCATTCCGTCACTGACGGGAACGAGTCTCCTGATTCGGATGAAGCGCTCAGTGGCAAAAGGCCGGCGATATTTCCGGTTGCGGTTCTGGGATTTCTGATCGCGAGTTCCGCGTTGATGATCAGCAATCTCTTTCCGCTGCTGGCCACGGAGTACGCTAAATTGAACTCGGCGCAGGCGGGGTTGATTTACATGATCGCGCCACTGGTCACGATCGTCTCCGGCCCGGCGTTCGGATGGCTGTCGGACAACGTCAGCCGCAAGCTGGTGTTGATGGTGCGAGGCGCGGCCAACACGCTTTCGTCCGCGATGTTCTTCTTCTTCCCGACGTTCGCCGGGCTGGCGACGGGCAACCTGGTTGACGCGATGGGCAAAGCGGCTTTCCGTCCCGCATGGGGCGCATTGATGGCGCAGCTTTCAAGCCTTGACCGTCGCCGCCGCGCTCGCACGATGAGTTATTTGAGCCTGGGCGAGGGACTGGGCGAGACCCTGGGACCGCTGCTCGGCGGATTTCTGTGGAGTGTGAAAGGCGTGGGCGTGATGCTCGGCGCGCGAGTCGCGTTAGCGGCTGTCGCCGAAATTTACGCGCTGGTGATCGCTAAATCAGAATGCGTGAGGCCGGTACAGTACCGAGCGCGTAAGCAAACGGCCGACCTGTGAGATAGCCGCTTGCTTATGCGCGCGGCGCTGTACCGGCGCCCCAATATTAAAAGGAAATTTTATGCGAATCTGTTTCCTGATGGAGCCTCCGCGCAGCAAAAATTCGGTGACCTACGATGTGTTGAACGGATTGGAGGCGAGCGGCGCCGATGTCGATGTGGTTACCGAACGCAGCGGGCTGATCGACCTGCAAAATTTCAAGTTCGAATACGACCTGTATCTGTTTAAATCGCATTCGCCGTTGGCCGAGAGCCTGGCGGCCGCGGCTCATTATCGCGGCGCGAAGTTGCTTAACGAATATCCGGCGACGATGAAGGTGCGCGACAAAGCCCTTACCGCTACGATGCTCTTGCAGGCCGGAGTACCGACGCCGCGGACCTTCATCACCGATTCGATCGAGACGCTGCGCCCGATCGCGCGCGAGACGCCGATCGTCGTCAAACCGTGGCGCGGGCGCCGAGGCCAGGGAATCGAAGTCTGCCTGGACGAAGCGCAGTTCGACGAACTTATCGAACGGCGGGCCGGCGCCTCGGCGGAGGCGCCACGGTCTGAGGATGACGGCGGAGGCGAAGACGGAATGGCGTTGGGCGAGCGTTTGATCTTCGCGCAGGAGTTCGAAGAGCACGAGCCGTTCGACTATAAAGCTTACGCCGTTGGCGATTACGTCCACGCGATCAAACGCGTCTTCCCCGCGAAGACCAAAGAGGAGAAGCTGGGAACGCCGGTGGGCGACGATCCTGAACTGGTCTCACTGGTGCGGCGCTGCGGCGAGATCTTCGGCTTGCGACTTTACGGCGTCGACCTGGTCAAAACCGCGAAAGGGTTTTCGGTGATCGAGGTCAACTGCTTCCCCGGATACAAAGGCGTGCCACAGGGAGGAGAACGCATCTCGCAATTCATCCTCGAAAATGCCGAATAGTTTTGAGTGGGGCTGGCAAACCCCTCGCCCTGATATACATCTGAGAAGCTGTTTTCTACCCTCTTGCTCATTGCCATGAACTGACCGAAACTCTGAAACCTGCCAACGCGCTGGCTGAAAACTATTAGGAGGAACGACATTTCAATGAATTTGAGTCTGGGATTGAAATCGATCAAGAGTTTGGTGTTAACATTGGTTGTCGCGATTCTGGCTCTCGGCCTGATCTTGCGAGCGGCCTCGGCGCAATTCGGCGGTTCGGGCGCGCCCAATGGCGGCTCGAACGACAAATCAGAAAAGAAGAAAGACCAAGAGAAAAAGAAAGACAAATCGAAATCCGGCGCCGAAGCGCAGGAGAGGGTTGTAACATCAGCCGTCTCGACCGGCGTCCCACTGGAAACGATCACGGCTACCGTCGAGACCGACCCGGTTCCCAACGGCGGCGACGCCGCTGACGACCCCGCCATTTGGGTCAATCCCGGCGATCCCGCGCAGAGCGCAATTATCGGCACTGACAAACGCGGCGGATTGGCCGTTTACGATCTGGGCGGCAAACAGATTCAATACCTGTCCGACGGGAGGATGGATAACGTCGATCTGCGCGACGGGTTCAAGCTCGGCGGCCGAACTGTGGCCATTGTCACCGCCAGCAACCGCCAGGACAATTCAATCGCGATCTACAAAATCAATCCGCAAACGCGAATGCTCGAAAACGTCGAGGCGCGTAAGATCAAACATGGCCTCAGCGTTTACGGCATGTGCATGTACCGCAGCGCCAAGACCGGCAAGATTTACTATTTCGGCACAAGCAAATCGGGCGACGTCGAACAGTGGGAGTTGTTCGAGAGTAACGGCAAGGTCGATGCGAAGAAGGTTCGCAACTTCAAACTCGGCTCGACGGTCGAAGGCTGCGTCGCCGACGACGAACTGGGCCATTTCTATGTCGCCGAGGAGGCTGTCGGTATCTGGAAATTCGGCGCCGAGCCCGGGGGGGGATCGGATCACACGCAGATCGCCAAGGTCGGCGACGGACGCCTCTTCGCCGACGTCGAAGGGTTGGCCATCGCTTACGGCAAAGACGGCGCGGGCTATTTGATCGCCTCCAGCCAGGGCGATCATTCATACGTTGTCTACCGCCGCGAAGGCAATAACGAATTCGTCAAGAAATTTCGCGTCGGCGCCGGCGATGGAATTGACGGTTGTGAAGAGACCGACGGCATTGACGTGACGACCGCGAATTTAGGTCCTGCCTTCCCGCAGGGTGTCTTCGTCGTTCAGGACGGTTTCAACGACAAAGGCAATCAGAATTTCAAGCTGGCGCCTTTGCAGGCTATCGTCAAACTTTGACATCTTCAGATGCGGCCTCCGGTACGGTACCGGAAGCCTCTTTCCTGTACACGAAGTAATTGCAAACCGACGGTTTGTTGATATGGGTACGGAGGTTCCCCCATGAAATCGAAAACACTTACCATCCTCGCAGTCCTTGTGACATTGTCGTTTCTCTTCTTCTCGTCGCACGCGGCGCCGCAAAAGAAGAAGAAGAAGGCCGGCGATTCGCCTTCCACAGTCAAAACGGAAGCCGCTCCAGACAAAGATTCGGATCAGCAACCCCAGCCGGCGCCGGCGCCGTCAGAGCCCGCCGCGAAAGAAGACCCGGCGCGAGCCGCTTGGCGCATCGAGGTCGAGCCTTACGCCATTTTCGGCAGCGGGCGTCCCGGCAAAGGCGCCGCCGATTTCGACAAACCTGACGGCGTGGCATTCTCGCCGAACGGCTGGCTGCTGGCCACCGACGCAAAAAATCGCCGCGTGCAGGTCTGGGACGTCAAAACCAAAGCGCATTTGAGCGAGTTCGGTCATGGCGTCTTCGGCGGCGAGATCGTCGACATTGCGGTAGCGCCGACCGGTATGACGCTCATCACCGATCAAACGCTCAACCTCGCTTACGCGTTTGTTCCGGCCAAACCGGGAACAGCGGTTGAGAAAGGCAAGACGCTCGATTATCAATTCAAGGGCACGCGGTTTGGGGAGCAGGGGTTCGACAAGCTCGGCGGTATCGCCATTGATTCGCGCGGTCGAATTTTCGCCGTTGACGCGCACCTGAATGACGTGCGCCGGTTCAACGCAGACGGATCGGTCGATCAGAGTTGGAAGTTCGAGAAGGCGCGCGCAACCGGAGACACGTACCTCCACGGTTGCGAGGGCATCGCGATTGACGAAGCCAACGGCAATCTCTTCATCGCCAGCGAAAAGGACGCCGTGATCCAGGTCTTCGATTGGGAGACCGGCAAATACAAAGGCAAGCTCCTCGGCGCGACCGCCGACGAGACAGGTAAACCGGGCGGACAGAGGGTCTTCTCAGGCTCGGTCGAAGGATTGACGGTGGCCGGCAATTACCTCTTCGCTGTTGACGAGAGCGTCGGGCGAATCCAGGTGTTCGATCTGAGCAACCCGAAAGTTTTCAACACCGACCTGGACGGCTTCGCCGCGACTCGCGAGGCGCGCAACGGCGGTTACAAAGGATTCTTCGGCCACGCGCCACTGGTTGATTTTGAAGATAAGAACAACAAGGCGCTACAACGGCAGGTCAAAGACGGATCGATCATTCCGGGACAGGCTAACCCGCCCGGCTATTTCTGCTCGCCAGATTCGATTGCCAGTTATACCGACAAGGAGAGCGGCGAGTCATTCATCGCCATCGCCGATCAATGCAACTACCGTCTCGCCGTCTATCGCTTGTCTGACATCAACCGGGCTATGCCGTCGGCGGCCGCCAAAAACAATGTTGTCGCAAAAGGCGCGGCTGAAGGTTCGTCAGCTAAAGGCGTAAAGGCCGGGAATAAGAAAGGCAAGAAGAAACATTGAAGATTTGTCCCATTTGCTCGCGTGAATATCCGGACAATTACACATTCTGCGACCAACACGGGAGCCGACTCGTTGATCGAGGTCCCGCGCCGTCTCCCCTGCCATTGGCGCCGCGGGCCAAGTTACTGATCACGGCTTCTGACGGATCGGAGCGCGAATTTGAATTGCCTGCGAGCGCAATCACCATCGGCAAGGCGGAAGACAACCAACTGCGCATCACCGACGGCGCCATCAGTCGCAAACATGCGGCCGTCGAACCGACCGGCGGCGACCTGGTGCTCAAGGACCTGGGCAGCCTGAATGGCATCTTCGTCAATGATCAGCGCATCGGCGAGCAAGGACACGTTCTGCGCGACGGAGACCGGATCGAGATCGGGCGAACAAAGATGGTTTTTCGCTCCGCGCCTTTGGCGACGCCTCCAGTAACCGCGCCGCCCACGCCAGATGTTGAAGCGCCGCCCTATCAATTCTCATCGCCCGGGGCGCCCACGGAAACGTCCTTTGAAGAGCCACTAACAACGCTCGACGGCCGTTACGCGATCGAAGCGAAGATTTCTCAGGATTCGACCGGCGCGCTTTACCGCGCGCGCCGGCTGGCGCTCAACGATTATGTGGCCGTGCGCGTCTTGCGGCCTGAACTGGTCAAATATGAGATCGCCGTCGAACGCTTCCGCCGCCAGGCTCAGGTCGCCGCGCGCATCAAGCATCCGAATTCGGTCCAGGTCTTCGACTTCGGGTATACGCCGGAAGGCTCAGCCTACATCGTCGAGGAGTTGCTGTCGGGGCGCACGCTCCGTGATCTGATGAGCCAGGAGCGGGCCCACAGTCTCGCCACGATCGTCAACATCTTCAATCAAATTTGCGGCGCGGTTCACACGGCTCACATCAACGGCATAGTGCTGCGCGACCTGAAGCCCGAAACGATCTATGTCGAGCGGGACGCCGACGGCAAAGATTTGATCAAAATCGGCGGCTACGGCCTCGCCAAAGTCGATGAGACAATTAGCAAGGGAAAAGCGTTGACAGGGCAGTTTGGGGTTTTCGGCTCGCCGCAATACGCTTCGCCGGAGCAGTTGGCCAGCCGGCGGCTCGACGCGCGATCCGACGTCTATTCGCTCGGCGTGATCCTGTTCGAGTTGCTGACCGGAACGACGCCATTCAATTCGGACGACCTGGGCGAGCTTGTAACGCTGAGCCTGACATCGCCGCCGCCCGACATCACCGAATTCGGACGCAATGATCTCGACGAGGGAGTGGCGGCCGTGGTCAGTCGCGCGCTGGCGAAGGAACCTGAAAAACGCCAGCAGTCGGCGTTGCAACTCGCCGAGGAATTGCAGGCAGTTTCGGGCGCGCGCGCAGGCGTCTTCGGCAAACTGGTCGCAAAGGCTACGGGAATGCTGCCTTCTTCGCCGGTGATCGTCTCGCCGGAGGTCGCCTCCGGCGCGGCCTCGCTGCCCGCAGTCGTCCCGGAAGTCAAAGAGAAAGGGCGCGGCGCGTTCAACGCCGTCGTGCTGGCGCTGATGGCCGAGGCGTTCCTGTCGCGGATATCGAGTGGAATGATCAAGACCGCCGTGCCGCTATACGCGCTGCTGGTCTTCGGCCTGGACATCACTTCGGTGATGGGGCTGGTATTGATTCAAAACGTCGTGCCATTGCTGCTGCGCCCGGTCTTCGGGTCGCTCGCGGACAAATACGGAAAGAAGAAGGTCTTCATGATCTCGCTGACCATCCGCACGGTGGTCAGCCTGCTTTACGCCCTGGCCACGCTACCTCTTCTATTCGTCATCAGCGTGATTCGCGGCATCGCCGATTCGGCCAAAGGCCCGTCGGCTTCGGCGATGATCGCCGACCACACCGACGAAAAGAACATTGCGCAAGCCTATTCGTGGTACACGACCACGAAATCGACTTCTGGCGGGATCGGCGAGGCGGTGGCGGCCTTCGTGCTGACACTCCTCATCACTCTATACGCAGGATTGCGGACGGTAAATGTCAACGTAGCCGTGCTCGACAAGACTAACCGTTCAGGCGCTAACATCGAAGAGATCGTCAAATCGCCTAATGAAGTTCATATCGGCGCAGCGCTGCCCGGTAAGGAATCGGATCCAAAAGCCGGCAGGGTCATCCGCGTAGAGCGGCGCGAAACGCGATTGAGCGCCGTGCCGATCGAAGACCTGCCGAAAGTGGTTAACCCGGCGCCGCTCAGGCAGGCGCTGGTTACTATCTTCCTGGCATCGACAATCTTCTCGTTCGGCTCGCTCATCCTCGTCCAATTCTTCATCAAGGAAAAAAAGAAAGAGAAGAAGAAAGAGAAGAAGGAGAAATCGAGCGCGCCGATAGGCCTTCTGGATGCGCCGGGCCGGCAGCCGAATGTCTGGGCGTTTTCGTTGCTCGGAATGGCGCTGACCGCTCCGGCTTATATGGTTACCGGCGAATTCTTCACCATTCTAGCGGTCAAGCTGGAGGTGACCACAGGCGCTCTGGGCTGGATCAAGATTCTGGCCGAAACCGTGACGCCGCTACTGTTCGGCCCGTTCTTCGGATGGCTGGCGGATCGCATCGGCGCGGGCAAAGTGATCGCGCTGCGCTCGCTGGCGAATCTGCTGACGTCGGCGTTGTTCTGGATCACGCCCTGGTTCGCGGGCACGGCGCTATTGGGATTGATGATGGGCATTGCGCGGGGAGTTGATGAAATGGGCAAAGCCGCGTTCAAACCCACCTGGGGCGCGATTGCCGCCAAGGTTTCGAGCTTCAACCTGGCCAGGCGCAGCAAGACCATGGGGATTCTCGAAGGCGGCGTGGACGCTTCCGACCTGGCCTTCCCCGTGATCGCGGGGGTGATGCTGCAATACCTTTCGCTGGGGCCGCTGATGCTGGCCCGCGGGATATTGGCGCTGGCGGCGGAGGTTTACGGATTCTTTTTGATGCGGAAATACAAAGTCTGAATTCGGGGCGACAACATTAACTGAACAGTGCGCAAATTAGAGTTGAATACAATCACCTATTTGAAATGGCGCCAGCCTATGGAGCGCGGTTGCTTGGGATACCGCTGGCAAACTCAGGTTCTAAGGCCTGTGGCGTTTTTCGCCTTGGTGTTCAGAAAAGCAATATCTGACGACTGACAACCGACAACTGACGACTGATGAAAAATAAACCGGCGCTCGGAGCCAAACGCTTGTGTTTATTTTGAACCAGTGATCAGTTGTCAGTAGCCAGTCGCCAGTTGTATCGCTGACCTCAACACAAAATTGGAGTTTGCCAGCAGTATCGCTTGGCGCCGCACTCCATAGGCTCCGCCGATTTATGCAAAGTCTTCACTTAGCTGAAGAGCGTGCAAATAAAACCACTTTGCAATCAACACATTGATCGGCGCAAACCTGGGTACGCGTCGCTTCCAGCGCGCAGTCCTGGCAGGAGGCGCATTGAAAAGCAATTGGGCGAGTGGCCGAGACTGCACGCTGGAA
>DASTMP010000435.1:0-2192 GCA_035714085.1 Blastocatellia bacterium | reverse complement strand
GCGGCAGGCCGCTCCCCTACCGGCGACTGGAACTTCCAACACGGCCGTGATCGACTCGAAGAAAGTGATCACCACGTGCCCGGAATGCAGCAGCAAGCAGATCGAGTACGCTGGCGGGTGTTACACCTGCCGCGATTGCGGCTTCTCGAAATGCGTGTAGGAAGGGATTTTTCTCAGCGCAAAGGGTCGAAGGGTCAAAGGGTCAAGTGACACAAACCAGATCAGGTCTTTGACCCTTCGACCCTTCGGCCCTTTGTGTTGAAAGCTGTCATCATGTCTGGAGTCAGAGACATTTCTGCAATCATGCGGAAGGTTCGGGCGAGCGGCACGACCCCGGAGAGGAAATTTCGCAAGGCGCTCTGGGCCGAAGGGCTGCGCTACAAGCCCAACTCGTCTAAGCTGCCCGGCAAGCCTGACGTCGTTCTGGCGGCGCATAAGACAATCATCTTCATTGACGGCGATTTCTGGCACGGCGGCCAGTGGCGGAAGCGGAAGCTCTCGGCGCTCGAAGATCAATTCGAGCGGACGAAGTCGAGGGATTACTGGCTCAAAAAAATTCGCCGCAACATGCGCCGCGATTGCGCCGTGACCGCCGAGCTTCTGTCGCAGGGGTGGACGGTGATTCGATTCTGGGAGAGTGACATTCGCAACGATCTGGAAGGGTGTGTTGAAACGACCTTGCGAGTATTGAGCGGAGGGATCAAACCGGACGTCATGTCCATAGCGCCGCAAAAAACCTTCGCGGAATTTTTCGCCGGGATAGGCCTGGTCAGAATGGGATTGGAGCGGCAGGGCTGGTCTGTCACCTTTGCGAACGATGTCGACGAGCGGAAGCGCGAGATGTACGACGCGCATTTCGGCGACGCGGACGAGCATTTCAAACTTGGCGACATTCACGACCTTTCGGCGAAGGACGTTCCGACCGTGACTCTGGCGACGGCTTCATTCCCCTGCAACGACCTCAGCCTGGCCGGCTCGCGCGACGGGCTTCGCGGCAAACAGTCATCGGCCTTCTGGGGCTTCGTCAGAATTCTCGACGAGATGAAGAAGCGCAGGCCGCCTATAGTGTTGATCGAAAACGTCACGGGCTTTCTGACTTCGCACGGCGGCGATGATTTTAAAGAGGCGCTGCTGGCGCTGAACAGACTCGGCTACGGAGTCGACGCGTTTATTATGGACGCGGCGCGCTTCACGCCACAGAGCAGGCAGAGACTGTTCGTCGTAGGTGTGTTGCGGGAAAAATCGTCGCCGGAAACCTTGGCTCTTGACGGCGACGAATCCAGACCGGAAGCGCTGGCCCAATTCATCTCGGCGCATCCCGAAATCAACTGGAACATACGCTCTCTGCCCGCGCCGCCTGAGACCGCGATCAGGCTGGAAGAGATTCTCGAAGACCTGACCGATGACGCGCCTGAATGGTGGAGCGCCGAGCGCGCGGAATACCTGCTGAATCAAATGAGTCCGCGACACCGCGAAACTGCGGAGCGGATGATGGCCGGCTCGAAGTGGCGCTATGGCGCGGTCTTTCGCCGCGTCAGACAGGGCAAGTCAATGGCCGAACTGAGGACCGACGGCATAGCCGGCTGTTTACGCACGCCGCGCGGCGGCAGCGGCAGGCAGATACTATTCAAGGCGGGCAAGGGAAAATATTTTGCGCGACTCTTCACACCGCGCGAGTGCGCCAGGCTGATGGGCGCGGATGATTATAAAATCTCCGCGCCCGCAAATCAGGCGCTCTTCGGCTTCGGCGACGCGGTCTGCGTCCCGGTGATCGAATGGATCGCGGAGTATTATCTCGATCCGGTGGTCAATGAGTTAATCCGAGGACGCGCCTTGCGGGCCCCCGCTATGGCGTCTAAGAAAAAGGATTTCAGCCACGAATAAACGCGAATGAACACGAATCTTTTTCTTGATCTTGATGATTTTTCACTTCCTTGCCACTATTCGTGAATATTCGTGTTTATTAGTGGTTGAAATCCTTTTTATCGAAATCTTAATAGAAAATGTCTGAGCCACGCGTCATCTCACTCATCGCCAGCGCCACGGAGATCGTTTGCGCGCTCGGCTTCGAATCGCAGATGGTCGGGCGGTCGCACGAATGCGACTTCCCCGCTTCGGTCAAACATCTGCCTGTTTGCACCAGCCCGAAGTTCGAAGTCGAGGGTTTGAGCTACGAGATCGACGAGCGCGTC
>DASTMP010000434.1:0-4192 GCA_035714085.1 Blastocatellia bacterium | reverse complement strand
GAGTCTCGACAAAGCCGCGCTGGCGCAAGAACTGCAGCGAGTCCGTCTGGTCATCCCAAGCGCGCGCTTGCAACGTGGCCGCCGGCATTGATTGCAACGCGGCGAGGATGGCGCCCAGGAGGTCGCCGCCAATCCCCTGTTCGCGGCATTCCGCATGAACCATCAAACCCATTCGATACTTCCGCCGCACGACATTCCAGCACGCAGCATAACCGATGAGATGTTGAGAGGCGTTCTCAACCGCCGCCCATTGGCTCAGGGACGCGGAAGCGGCGCAATCCGGTTCTTCAAATCGCCGCAAATATTCTTCCAGGTCGCGTACGCATTCGGGTTGAATCGCCGAGCAAAGCGCGATGACCCGATCAACATCCAATTTGTGAAGAGGGCGAATGGTAAAGGACATATGATCTTACAACTACTCACTTCTCAACGCCGTCAATGGATCCACCTTCGTCGCCCATCGCGCCGGCAGATAACAAGCCGCGAGCGCCACGATCGACAGAAACACCGCTACGCCGCCGAAGGCCACAGGATCGAATGGACTCAGATCGATCAAGACCACCGCCAGCAATCGTGAAATCGCCAAGGCGCCCAACAGCCCGAACACAACGCCGATGACGGTCAGTTTCATTCCCTGCTGTAAAAACAACCGGATGACGTCCGCGCTCTGCGCGCCCAGCGCGACGCGGATGCCGATTTCGCGAGTTCGCTGATTGACGATGAACGACATCACGCCATACAGGCCGACCGACGCCAGCAGCAGCGCCAACATTCCCAGCGCGCCGGCCACTTGCGCGAGCGCCTCGAACGGCGCCATCTGAAAGGCCAGCGAATCATTCACCAGTCGCAGCGTCACGGAGAGATTCGGATCAACGCCTTCGGCTTCGCCGCGCACTGCGGCCATCACTTGCCGCAGGTCGCCTTCAGCGCGAACCAGTATGTATTCGTCCGAACGTCCGGCGCTCTGAGGCGCCGCATACAATGGCGCATAAATGAAAGTCTCATCTTTTTTCCACACCAAACCGCTGCGCGTGTCGCGCGTGACGCCGACGACTTCAAACTGCGGCAGATTGGCGCCTGATTCAATCGCGCCACCGCCGAGCGACGTAGCGGCAATGCCGATGCGCTTGCCGACGGGGTCTTCATTCGGCCAGAAGCGTCGCGCGGTGGATTCGCTGATGACGACGACCGGGATGTTGGCGCGCGTTTCCTGTTCAGTGAAGAAGCGGCCTCGCGTGAGGCGAATGCCCAGCGTGTCGAAGTATTCGGGCGAGACCAGGTTGTAGCTGGCTTGCAAAGGTCGATCATCCTGCCGCCCCTGGCCGGGCAGCATGATGCGCGCGCTGTTCGGCCACCCTGCCAGCGGTTGGCGCATTGCCAGGCTGACCGCTTTCACGCCGGGCAAGCTGCGCAGGCGGGCGGCCAGTTGGCGACGCAGTTCCGCTTCTCTGACCACGTCTTTCCGCGGCGTCTGCAAACCTGCCGAAATGGTAAAGACGTTGGCGGTCTCAAGCCCCGTATCAATTGTCCGAACTTTTTGCAGATTCCTGACTAGCAATCCCGCGGCGACGAGCAGCGTCAGACACAGCGCGACCTGAATCACGACCAGCGCATTGCGCATCCGCGACTGGCTCAAATGCTGACCAAATGTCGAGCCTTCGTCTTTCAACGCCGAAGTCAGATTGGGCCTCGACGCCTGTAACGCTGGAGCAAGCCCCGCCGCGACGCCGGCGATCAGCGATGCCAGTACCGCGAACCCGAAGATGCGATAGTCCGGGTCGAGATTGAGCGCGAACGATTCGATCAGCGCGCGTGGAATCGGCAGACGTGACATCACCAATGGGTAGAGCGCGGCGAGCGTCCAGATCGTCATCAGCCATCCGGCTGCGCCGCCGAGCGCCGAAATCAAAACGCTCTCGGTCAGCAACTGCCGGATCACCCGCCAGCGGCTTGCGCCCAGCGCCAACCGCACGGAGATTTCCGAGCCGCGGGTCGCCGCGCGCGCCAGTAACAGATTGGCGACGTTGGCGCAGGCCATCAGCAAGATCAGCCCGACCGCCACCAACAGCGGAATGGCCGGGGTAACCTCATTGAGATCAACAAAGGTCGCTCCGCCTGAAAGACTGACGCCAATTTTGCGGTTGCGTTCCGGGTAGCTTCTGGCGAGCTGTTCAGTGATGACGTTCATTTCGGCCTGCGCCTGCTGGCGCGAAACGCCGGGTTTCAATCTGCCGGTCAGTGCGAATGAATCGGCATTACGCTCCGTCAACCACTGTTTGTAATTCCAAGCCTGATTTATTTGATCGCGCATCATCAACGGAACCCAGAACTGCGGCGCATCCGGTTCAGCGCCGATGAATTCGCGCGCGGCCACGCCAATGACCGTATACGGTTGTCCAGTGAGCTTGAGCGTTTTGCCAATGATGCCCGGATCGGCATTGAAGCGCCTCTGCCAGAAACCATAACTCAACACCACCACAGGATGCGTTCCAGGCTCGCGATCTTCTTCCGGCAGAAACGCGCGTCCCAGAGCCATCTCCGCGCCCAACACCGAAAAGTAATTGCCCGAAACAATCTGGCCGAAGATATAATCGTGGCTGCCAGCGATTATAAATGAGTCATCCGCCGGACCGGCCGGTTTTTCGCCGAACACGCCTGTTACCTTGTTCCACGCGACCAGCCCTTCAAAAACATTGTTACGACCGCGGTAATCAAGGTAGTCCAAATAAGAAAAGAGCCAGTTGCGGTTCCCATCGGGCATGCGCCCGGAGATTTTGACGATGCTGTCGGGGTCTTTGAGAGGAAGCGGCTTCAACACAAACGCGTCAAAGACCGTGAATAGCGCTGTGTTGACGCCGATGCCGAGCGCCATCGTGAGGATGGCGATCAAGGTGAAGCCAGGTTTCTTAAGCAACGTTCTCGCGCCGTAGCGCAGGTCTTGCCAGAGAGCGTTCATGTGCGACTCCTGTGGAAAGTTGTTTGTAGTTCCGCCTTCTGGCGGTTGGCCTAGATTATCGAGCGGAGCCGCCTGGAGGTGGAATTACAAACTTTTGTCCGACTTATTTCCAACTTCTATGCCAAGCCCTTAATTGTCCTTAAATATAGTCTGTAATGGAGTTGGGTTGAGCGATAAGCATGCGTCGCGGCTCATCCTGTTCGATTTCGGGAAAACTTAATCCCAAGAGCGGACGCCGAACTACTTAAGAGAGTCAGCGCCGCCGCCCTCTTGACATCAGGTTCCCAATGCGGGAACCTGATGCCGGTTCGGCAATGGCCCGAGCTAGATTCAAGGAGGCGCCGATGAACAAAAACAGGATTTGTAGCATTCAGAGGAAAGCGAATGCGCATTATTTCTTACGGAAGGATCAGGGAGTTCTACGAACTTCACCCAGAGAGCCGGGTATCTCTCGATGCCTGGTATGACATCGCAGCCGACGCTGACTGGAAGACATTTGCGGAGGCGCGCGCGACCTTTCGTAGCGCGGACGTTTACGGCGACTGCACGATCTTCGATGTCGGCAATAACAAATACAGGCTGGTCTCCTGGATGAGCTACAAAACTCATAAGGTCTACATCAGGAGCGTCATGACTCATGCTGAATACGACAAAGACAAGTGGAAAAGTGATTGCTAAAAAAGTGAACCGCAAAAGGTACGGGAGCCTGCTTGCTTCCGCGTTGCCGACGGTAATCAAGACCGAAGCGGAGAATGATTATTACCTCGCCATTGTCGAAGGCCTGATGCGGAAAGGCGATAAGCTGAGCAAGGAAGAAGAAGCCTTGCTGGACCTGTTGTCTTTGCTGATCGAGACGTTCGAGCGCAGGCATTATCGGATCAAGAAGTCTACGCCGCGCGCGATTCTCAAGGAACTGATGGCGGCGAACCGGCTGAAGCAGAGTGACCTCCTGTCCGTCTTCGGCTCGAAGAGCAGGGTATCGGAAGTGGTTAACGGCAAACGCGACATCAGCAAAGAGCAGGCGAAAAAGCTCGCTTCCTTCTTTCATGTCTCAGCCAGCCTTTTTATCTGAAAAGCCCTAGTTTCCTGACGCGCTTTCTCTTGGGTATGGCGCTCATCGGCGTTAGAATTCGCGCGCTTCGCTGCCTCGTTATCTAGAAATTTTCCATTCGCAGAAAATAGTTCCTGAGTCTTCGTCAGAGGGAAAGAGTCCATAATGAAAACAATCACCCGCGC
>DASTMP010000433.1:0-4085 GCA_035714085.1 Blastocatellia bacterium | reverse complement strand
GAGCTGGCGCGGTCTTCGACGCCGGCGCGGGCCGTTATCGCTATGGCAGGCGCATTGCAACCGCCGTCCCGCAGTCGCCGGATCATCTCGTAACCGCCGCCACCGGGCATCGCTATGTCGGAGACTATGATTTCAGGGGTCCAGTCGGTCAGGATCTTTATTGTCTCGTCCATGCTGTCGGCGGTTCGCACTTCGGCTTCTTCCAGACAGAGAATGGTCGCCAGCAGATCTCGCATGTCGGCTTGATCGTCCACCACCAACACTCGCAACCCGGAAAGCTTCGGCGCCGAATCCGGCGTGCTGGCCTCATGGCCTGTCCCAGCCGTCGAAGGCGCCTCGCTCGGAATCTCTTCCGGAATCGATGGCGGGAGCGTGATTTTGAAAGTCGAGCCTTGGCCTTCGCCCGCGCTCTCGACCACGACCGTTCCGCCGTGCATTTCCACCAGGCTCCGCACAATGGCCAGCCCCAGTCCCAATCCGCCGTGCTTTCTGGTAATGCTGCCGTTGGCCTGACGAAACCGATCGAAGACAAAAGGCAGGAATTCGGGCGCAATTCCGACGCCGGTGTCAATCACCTCGATTTCGGCTTGTCCGTTGAGATAGCTGAGGCGAACTTCCACGGAGCCCCCCGCGGGAGTGAACTTGACGGCGTTTTGCGCCAGGTTCCAGATCACCTGCTGAAACCTGTTGGGGTCAAGCTCGAACATATGTACGGTCGGGTCAAGCTCCTTTTGCAGACGCACTCCCTTGGCCTGCGCCTCCGGGCGCACGGACTCGACCGCCGACTCGATAACGTAAAAGAGATCGGTCGGTTCAATTTCCAATGAGAAATTGCCGGTGACGATGGACGAAACATCGAGCAAGTCGTCAACCAATTTCTTCTGCGTGCGGGCGTTGCGCTCGACAGTTTCAAGCGCGCGCGATTTGCTCTCTTCGTCGAGGCGATCCCCCCGGACGAGCGTGACCCAACCGAGCATGGCGGTCAAAGGCGCGCGCAACTCGTGAGAGACGGTGGCGAGAAATTCATCTTTCAAGCGGTTGGCGTCTTCGGCCTTCGCCTGCGCCTCCTGCGCGCGAGCAAGCATCTCGGCGCGCTCCTTTTCGGCCCGTTTGCGATCAGTGATCTCCTGTTCCAGCGCGGTGGCGTGGCATTGTAGATCGGCGTAAAGCTGTTTGATCTGTTCGGTTTTCCGGTAGAGTTCGACGAAGACCGCGACCTTCGATTTCAGCGTCTCCGGGTCAATCGGCTTGGTGATGTAATCCACCGCGCCGAGCGCATAACCCTGATTGATGCGCTCGTTGCCGGCGCTGTCATAAGCGGTCAGGAAGATGATCGGGACGTTGCGCGTGCGTTCCCGCTCGCGAATCAGGGCCGCCGTTTCAAGCCCGTTAATGATCGGCATATGCACGTCCATCAGGATGACAGCCGCCTCATCGTTGAGCAGGAATTTGAGCGCGTCATTGCCCGAAGACGCCCTCACCAGGTTGCGGTCCGGCGCTTGCAGGATCGTCTCCAGGGACAACAAGTTGGCCAGATTGTCGTCCACGAGCAGGATATTGATTTTTCCGTTTCTATTATTCATTGCAAGCCTCAAAGAACTCGCAGAAATTCTAAACTCTATTATACGCCGGCTGCTTTGAGCCGATAGAGCCAGACGCGCAACATCGAAAGAAGTTGATCCATGTCGAGCGGCTTGGCGATGTAATCGGAAGCGCCGGCCTCGATGCATTTGTTGCGGTCGGCCTTCATCGCTTTGGCAGTCAGAGCGATGATCGGAAGGTTTTTGAACCGTTCGATCCGCCGGACGGCCTGCATCGTTTCGTAGCCGTCCATCTCCGGCATCATGATGTCCATCAGGACCACGTCCACGTCGGGATTTTTGTCGAGCATCTCTATGCCCTCGCGCCCGTTCTCGGCGTGCAGAACCTCTATGCCGTAGGTTTCGAGCGCGCTGGTCAGCGCAAAGACGTTGCGCGCGTCGTCGTCCACGATCAACACCTTGCTCCCTTGGAGCGACGGGTAGCGGCGCAGCGATTGCTCCAACATCTCGCGCTTCGGCTCCGGCAGACCGGCCTCGACGCGGTGCAGGAAGAGAGCGGTCTCAGCCATCAGCCGTTCGGGCGAGTTGGCTTCCTTAACGACCATCGCGCCGGCCGCCGTCCGAAGCCGCGCCTCTTCTTCTTCAGAAAGGTTTCCGCCGTTATAGACGATGATCGGCAGGTCGGGCTGGCCCATCTCGCGCTGGATCTTATCGATAAGCTCGAATCCCGAAATATCAGGCAGATTCAGATCGAGCGCCATACAATCGAACCGCTGATTCCGCAATTCGGTCAAGGCCTCTTCGCCGGTAGCCACGGCCGTCGTTTGCACGTCGCCATCGCCGATCAAATCGACGACGCGCGCGCGTTGCGCGTCGTCATTTTCGACCACGAGCAGGCGTTTGACTTCGCGTTGGGAGAATTCCGCGATCTGGTCGAAGGCGGCGACGAGTTGTTCGCGCGTGACGGGTTTGCGCAGGCAGGTGAGCGCGCCCAGTCCTCGCGGCTGGACTTCGCGATCGTAGGCGGTGATGACGTGGACCGGGATGTGACTCGTCTTCGGGTCATGTTTCAACCGGTCGAGCACCGTCCACCCGTCGCGGTCCGGAAGCCGGATGTCCAGCGTGATCGCGGCGGGTTTATAGCGGCGAGCCAGTCGCAGCGCGGCGCCGCCTTGCGAGGCGACCACGCCTTTGAAGCCGCGCTCGCGCGCCAGGTCGAGCAGGATTTGCGCGAACAGCGCGTCGTCCTCGACGATCAGCGCGACGCGGTCGCCCGGCTTGATTTCGTCGCGGTCGTCAGCGATTTCGATGATCTCGCCATAATCGTCGGAGTAGAGCGTCGGTTCCACCGTGTCGGGGCGGCCCTCGCCGGGCGTTACCAATTCATCGACCGCCTCCGTCTGTTCGGCGCTTTCCGGGACCGTCACCCTGTAGTCGCGCGGCAGATAGAGGGTGAATGTGCTGCCCTCGCCCGGCGCGCTGGCGACGCGAATTTCACCACCGATCAGCCGCGCGATCTCGCGGCTAATCGAAAGGCCGAGCCCGGTACCGCCGTATTTACGGCTGGTTGTGCCGTCGGCCTGCTGGAAGGCCTCGAAGATGACACGCTGCTTTTCGGCCGGGATGCCGATGCCGGTGTCGCTGACCGAGAAGGCGATCACCTGATCAGCCTGGTTGAGCGACTCGTGACTGTAATTGCCGCGGCGTTCGGCCGCCTTGATGTTGAGCGAGACGTGGCCTCTTTCAGTGAATTTGAACGCGTTCGAGAGCAGGTTCTTGAGAATTTGCTGCAGCCGCTTATGGTCTGTGTTGATGACCGGCGGCAGGTTCGCCGCGACGTCAATCGTGAACTCCAGCCCTTTGTCCACCGCCACCTGATGGAAGCTGCGATTGAGGTGCTCGGAGATCTCGGCGAACGGCGTCGCGCCGACCTCTATCGCCATCATTCCGGATTCGATCTTCGACAGATCGAGGATGTCGTTGATCAGCGAGAGCAGGTCCGCGCCGGAGGACTGGATTGTGTCGGCGAACTGCACCTGCTTGCCGTTCAGATTGCCATCGGCGTTGTCGGCGAGCTGTCGCGAGAGAATGAGTATGGAGTTGAGCGGCGTGCGCAGTTCGTGCGACATGTTGGCCAGGAATTCGGACTTGTACTTCGAGGTCAGGGCGAGCTGTTCGGCCTTCTCCTCCATGGCCCAGCGCGCCTCCTCGACCTCGCGGTTCTTGCCCTCGACCTCCGCGTTCTGCCGGGCGAGCTGTATCGCTTTCTCCTGCAGTTCCTCGTTGGTCTGACGGAGTTCTTCCTGATGTGTGCGCAACCGCTCTTCCGATTCGCTCAAGGTGAGCGCCTGCTGTTCGAGCCGCTCGTTGGTCTTCTTCATCTCGTCCTGCTGGCTCTGCAGTTCGCCGGCGAGCGATTGCGACTGGATCAGCAGCCGTTCGGTCCGCGTGTTGGCCTCGATGGTGTTGATGACGATGCCGATGCTCTCGGTCAACTGGTCGAGGAAGGCGATGTGAGTTTCGCTGAAGCGGTTGAACGACGCC
>DASTMP010000432.1:0-14835 GCA_035714085.1 Blastocatellia bacterium | reverse complement strand
CTCGCCAGCGTTGCCCTATCCTCCGAGCAGGCGAAGCAATTTTATCCATTTGCGGGTAGAATTCCAGACACTATTTCATTTAGATTTTTTGCGTGATGCAACGATACCCATTTCGTTTAGATTTTTACTTGATGCAACACGGGGTAAAAAATGATCTTGGGAAAAAAAATGCGTGCAACGATCTGCTTTCTCTCCGACTCCGCGCTAATCCGGACGACGGGCACGAGTCGCACAAAATCTGTTCTGTCGGTAAGTTGGTGAATGTGATCCATATGACTGACAATTGCGATTGTGGGAATGGCTGATCCCAAAATCGAACGCCGCTTTGCGACAGGCTGTTTGGTCTTCTGCGCTAACTCAACTGATTTGAGCGTTTATTTTGGCCGCGCAGTTGGCACGCGATTTGGTTGGTGAGACGCAAGGGAAAGATCACTTTTATGACGATGGGAAAGCTGATATTGATCTATGCGCTCGTCCTGCCGTCTTGGCCGATACAGGCGCAAGTAGCGACTGAAACTGCGGGAGGGCGGAATTACGAGTTCGCCAACGGACGTTGGTTCGACGGCCAGAAATTTGTCGCGCGAAGGTTCTATTCCGCCAGTGGAGTGTTGACCGCTAAAAGACCGGCGCGGGTGGAACGCGTTTTTGACCTGGCGGGCAAGTACGTCATCCCGCCGTTTGGCGAGGCGCACAATCACAATCTCGATTGGTCAAGCCCGGAACAATTCGCGCGGCTCCTGCGCATGTATCTCGAGGCGGGCGTCTTTTATGTCAAGAACCCAACCAGCTTGCCCCGCTCAAGACAAGCCCTGGCCGGCAAGATCAACATTCCGAGCAGTATTGACGGCGCGCTGTCAAATGGCGGCTTGACGGCCTCCGGCGGCCACCCGATAGAGATCTTGACGCCGCAGCGAGGCTTCAAGCCGGAAGACGGCGAGGGAGCGTTTTATTTTGTTATTGATAACCTCGCCGACCTCGACCGGAAGTGGCCCGTCATCAGAGCCGGGAAGCCCGACTTTATCAAAACCTACCTGCTCTATTCCGAAGAGTTCTCGAAGCGCAAAGACGATCCGGCGAAGTTCGGTTGGAAGGGACTGGACCCGGCGCTGCTCCCGCACATTGTGCGGCGGGCGCACGAGGACGGTTTGCGCGTCTCGACGCACGTCGAGACGGCTGCCGACTTTCATCATGCGCTCCTGGCGGGCGTGGACGAGATCAATCACCTGCCTGGTTTCAGGCCCGAAGGCAATAACGTCGCGACGTATGGAGACCTCGCGCGTTACGAGATTACCGAAGCGGACGCCAGGCTGGCCGCCCGCCAGCGCGTCATGGTCGTGACCACGGTGGGACAAGCCATTCAATCGACCTTCGACGGCAAAGAGAAAGAAGAAGCGCGGCGCGCCGTGCGGGAGATGCTCGTTCGCAACCTCCGAATCCTCAAGCGACATCGTGTCGCGTTAGCCATCGGGAGCGACAGTTTTCGCCAGACCTCGGCGCCGGAGGCGCTCAATCTGAGCAAGCTGCAAGTCTTTGATAACCGCGAGCTGCTCAAGATGTGGTGTGAGACGACGGCGGCCACGATCTTTCCAAAACGGAAAATAGGTCAACTGAAGGAAGGCTATGAAGCGAGCTTTCTGATATTGAGTGGCGATCCGCTGCAGGATTTCACCCAGACGCAGAAGATCGAAATGCGCGTCAAACAGGGAGAGATTCTGTCGTTGTCCAACTAACAGGCGACCGAGTAGATCACGAGTAGGACAATTCATGTAATTTTGGGAGCGAACAGGAGTGGCAATATGTTAAGTGGCCTTACAGGCTCTATGGCGCCCCGAACGCAAGAATGTTCGACCCAGCCGCCACCGCCACATACTGTTTGCCACCAGCCAGGTAAGTCATAGGGGATGCTTTCCACAGCTCATTCGTATGGAAATACCAGAGCAGTTTGCCCGATTTGGCCTCCGTTGCGGCAAAGGCTCCGCTGTCATCACCGAAGAAAACCACCCCCCCAGAGGTTGAGAGCGCCCCACCCCAGGAATCGCCAGGACCGATCTGGGGGTATTGCCAGATGATCTTTCCTGTCTGCGCTTCAATGGCGCGCAGAAATTTCCTGCCGGGTTCATCGTGCGCCTCCCTGGTAGCTCCTCCATAAAATGATTTGCCTCTCTCCCAGGGTTCCGGAGATTTGCTGTAAATAACGCATTTTTCGAGAGCCATGACATAGAAGAGTCCCGTCTCCGGATTGTAGGCAGTGGACATCCAATTCGTCGCCCCTTCCACCGCAGGGCATGCTTTTACGCCTGCGGGCGTCGGCGCGCCGCCACTTAAAAGCTGTGGCCGCCCGTCAGTCCCAATGCCGCTCGCCCAGGTTAATCGCTCTACGAAGGGTTTGGCCAGCAATAGCCCTCCGGTTATCCGATCGAGAACGTAGAAGAACCCGTTGCGGTTGGCCTGCACAAGCAACTGCCGCTGACGGCCCTGGAACTCGGCGTCAATCAACATCGGCGTTTGCTGCGCGTCCCAATCGTGGAGGTCGTGGGGAGTGAACTGGTAATACCAGCGCAGCTTTCCTGTTTCAGCTTCCAGCGCCAGCACCGAATCGGAGTAGAGGTTGTCTCCCTTACGCTCATCGCCGTTGTAGTCCGGGCAAGGATTGCCAGTAGTCCAGTAAAGGAGATTGGCTTTAGCATCGTAGGTTCCTGTGAGCCAGGTCGTGGCGCACCCATGCGGCAGCGCATTGCCGACCCAGGTCTCCGACAGCGGGGCGCCGGGCGCCGGAATAGTCCAGAACCGCCAGACTCGCTCGCCGGTGGAAGCCCTGTAAGCGGCCAGGAAACCTCTCACGCCCTCATCGCCTCCGGAAATGCCGGAGATCACCAAGTCCTTGACCACCAGCGGCGCGGAGGTGGCCCCGTAATGCTCCCGGTAATCCGCCATCTCCACATCCCAGAGCAATCTCCCATTGAGACGGTGGAGCGCGATCAGATGAGCGTGGTCGGTCACCATAAACACTTTGTCGCCAAGGACCGCCACGCCGCGGTTGATCGCTCCCGCCGCGTCGCCGACCAGACCTTTGGTCAAAGGACGCTGATAACGCCAGATTTGCCGGCCGCTTTGCGCGTCCAAAGCATACGCTCGGTTAGCGGTCGTCAGATACATGACCCCATCCACGACCACTGGAGTGCATTCCAGTCGCCGAACATTGGGGATTGAGAAAATCCATTTGGGAGCCAACTGCGACACATTGCCAACGTGAATCTGCCGGAGCGGGCTGTGTCGGTTCCCGCTGAGATGGCCGTGATAAGTAGGCCAGTCTCCAGTTCTGGGCTCTACTATCTCGGCAAAAGAAATTCCGCCTGGGGACTCTGTCGTCGCGGATGAAGAATTGGACGTGGAGCCAGGTACAGATCCCTCGCCGGCTAACGCGACTCCTGATAAACGACTCAAATAGGCCAGAAGATTGCGGGCCTCCTCTTCATTCGCCTTAAGTTCCGGCATTAGCGACGTGGTTTCTCGAACCAGCTCGGCGACTTCCTGGCGCGGCAACAAATGAAACTTTCCGTCGAGACTCTGGAGTTGTAGGTCGTAATTACTCTCGTTTCTTACAAAGCCCCGCACTATACGCCCGTCGTGTAACCGCGCTGAGACCAGACTGAAGCCAGGGGTTATCCGCGCGCTTGGAGCGCGCAGCGATTGTTCAATTTCTGGTAAAGTCCGCTCGGCAGCCAAATCAGAGAGATCGGGGCCCAGCAGCCCGCCGCGCCCCTTAACCATATGGCAAGAAGAACAATTTCCCTTGCCGAAGAAGAATGCGGCTCCGGCGGCGGCGTCGCCTGCCACTGCGCTCTCGATTGCTGGAGCGGAGAGGGAGCGAACAAACGCTATCAGTTCCTTCAACTCTCGCACAGAAAGTTGGAATGCGGGCATGCCTCCAGCCGGAATCCCCCTTCGGATCAATTCGCTCAAGTCATCGGCCGATCGTCTGCGGGCATTTTCAGGAGATACAATGTCCGGCCCGCGCTCTCCTCCCTTGCCATCCGCGCCGTGACATGCGGCGCAGTGCGCCTCGAAATGACGCTTCCCTGCATCGATCAAGTTTGGATCGCCCGCTTGAGGACGCTGCGCCCCCGCCTCACGCAGTGTCGTCTCAAACCAGATCAGACACGGGGCGCAGGCCAGCAGGAAGAGCGGCGTGATAATCGTTTTTTTCCACTTCAGCGCGTTAAGCATATTCTGTCGCCAACCATGTAAAACCGTAGAAATTTTAACACCGCCGATCCTGTCCGTACCAAAATTTCCATCTTGGCGATGAAGAGCCCATTCTCTCCAGATTCGAGATAACCAGACCCAGAATAGGCGGTCCTTTGTACTGATTGCCGTTCGCTTTTAGGTTCGCTTCAGGATGGCGAGTTGTTGCCGTAAGGCAAGGTTCTCAAGAGCCAAATTGCATCGACTGGTGAGTGAAGCTTTGAAAAGGAGAACAGCAAGGATAGTAATTCCGTCATTCCATTAGAGTGTCGCGCTCGGCTGTAAAAAATCAACGATATCAATGGTTACGAGGTTTTGTCGAAGGACAGGCCACTCCATATCCGAACTGGCAGGGATCGGCAATCTTTCCCCAAACCTGAAACTTCTTGCTTACCGATATCACTCACTTGATATATTTATCCGCTTTTCAACAGGTCGCTGTAGAAACTCTCCGGCAAGACATACGGCGCTCGGAGCAACACTAACCGGATTGTCGTCCTGATTGATTTTCGAAATATACCCCAAACAGGAGCCCATCATGACACGAGCTCATTTGATCACTCTTCTGTCCACAGTCGTTCTAACGAGTTTCGCGGGCGCGACGCAGAATAGCGGCAAGGCGTGGTGGCCTCAGTTTAGAGGTCCGAATTCCTCGGGGATCGGCGAAGGCAAACCTCCCGTTAACTTTGGCCCCGACCAGAACGTCCTTTGGAAAACTGCTGTGGGGCCTGGGCTGTCGTCGCCCATCATTTGGGAAGGACGGATTTTCCTGACTGAATTTGATCGGGCGAACAAGCGACTCTCCACGCTGTGCATCGATCGGCGCACGGGCAAGATGCTATGGCGGCGCACTGTCGCGCCGGAACAAATTGAAAAAGTCCACGAAATCAGTAGCCCTGCTGGCTCTACTCCCGTCACAGACGGAGAACGGGTCTATGTCTACTTCGGATCTTACGGATTAGTGTGTTACGACCTGAACGGAAATCAGAAGTGGGAAAGGCGGCTCCCTTTGCCAGAAAACCCTTATGGCGCGGTCTCTTCACCTATCGTCGCCGGTGAATTGGTGGTGCTCAACCATCAAGGGAAAGACGCATACCTGCTCGGAGTCAATCGCCGCGGCGGCCAGACAGTCTGGAAGACGGACCGCTCGATGTTCCAATACGGATGGTCGACTCCGGTGCGTTGGCGACATGACGGAATCGACGAGATAGTCGTGCTCGGAGGCGACTTTGGGCCGAACCAGCGTTTGATGGCGTACAACCTTGCGGATGGAGCGGAGCGATGGTGGGTAGGAGGACTGCCGCCGTGCGGGAAAAGCACACCTGTCGTTGGCGACGGTCTGTTGTTCCTGGCCGCGCCGGACATTATTTTGGAGACGGCGGCTGAAAAGCAGAACCCTGATCGGGCCGCTCAGTTCTACGCGAACAACTCTGCTCGCGTAATGGCTGTTCGTCCAGGGGGCAAGGGGGAAATCAGCCAGGCGAATATCGCCTGGTCGGAGAAGAAGGGGGTGCCCGGTGTTCCCTCCCCTTTGCACTACAACGGACGGCTCTATACTTTCCAGAATGGCGGCATCGTTTTCTGTCGAGCGGCAAGGACAGGTGAGTTGGTTTACACCGGACGACTGGGAGCGCCGGGCTACTACTACTCCTCGCCGGTGGCGGCCGACAACAAGGTCTACATTGCATCCGAAGAGGGCGTGGTGGTTGTGCTGGATGCCGGCGCCGAGTTGAAAATACTGGCCACAAACAAACTTGACGGCGCGATCATGGCCACGCCGGCGTTAGTCGACGGTAGCATCTACGTGAGAACCGAAAACCACCTGTACGCTTTTGGCAAATGAATTTCGCTTCTCGGACGCCTCGGAATTTGAGCTAGCGGCGCGCTCAAATTTCGACATAGTTTGCAGATTGTCACACCTGGCGCCCCGCCGATCGCGGGCGTATGCTATCCAAGATGTTCAGGCAAAGTATTAATCTATCCCGATCAAACTGACACTGTTAAACAGAAGGAGAGGAGCTCCCATGAGAAAGCGGATCGTCTTCGCTGCATTCTTGCTCTCGACTTGCTGCGTTTTTTGGGGAAATGGGTTTGGCCAGGAAGCCAAGAAGCCTTTAACCAAACAGGAGATTCTTCGGCTGCTCAAACCAACGCCCGGGACCCGCTACGAGCAGGGCGACCTCGCCGGTGAAATCGCGCAACGGGGGATCGCCTTTCCGGTGGATGAAAAGACGCTCGACGAGTTGCGCAAGGCGGGGGCTCGTTCGTTCGTAATCGACGCGATTCAGAAGGCGGCCCAAAATGCGGCCCCGAAACAGCCACAAACGCAGGAACAACCGCAATCACAAACCCTGCCCGCGGCCGAAGCGCCGACGTCTGGCGCTCGTCCGCATCTTCAGAGTCAATCCTCGCCTGACAGCCCGTCGACGACCGCCGAAGAAGCCTCGCGAGACGCGCCTAAAATAGACGTGGCGAAATTACCCTTGCTCGATCAGGCGCGTTATCACGCCGCGGAATTTATGAACGATCTGCCGAATTTCGTCGTCACGCAGATCGTCACGCGCTCGGTGCGAACGCCCGAAAAAAAGGATTGGCAGCAGCAAGACAAGCTGGAGATAGAGCTGAGCTACCGCACGAAAACGGGCGAACAGTTCAAGCTGGTGCGCTACAACGACAAGCCAACCCAAATGACCTACGATCAATTGAATGGCGCGACCTCCACCGGCGAGTTCGGCTCCATTTTGGGGGCGCTGTTTTCGCCCCAATCCCAGGCCGAATTCAAAGAGGTTCGGCGCGAGACCTTTCATGGGCATCAAACGGTAATCTACGATTTCAGGGTGAAGAAGGCGTTTTCCAGGAACACGATCACCGACAAAAACAGCGGGCGCACCGTCACCACGGCCTATTCGGGGAGCGTTTGGATCGATACGGAAAGCGGACGCGCGTTGCGAATCGAACAGTCCTCGGATGACATCCAGCGCGGATTCCCGATCACACTGGCGGAGAGCGCCGTCGAATACGATTGGATCACCCTTGACGGACAGCGCCACCTCTTGCCGGTCTACGCCGAAATTATTTTAGGCAGTGACCCGGAACGTTATTATTCGCGGAACGTAATAGAACTGCGCAATTATCATATGTTTGATACAGACCTGAAGATCCTGCCGGAGAAATAAAGATGTGAGCGGCCCCCCAGGAGCGCTTCTGGTATCGATTGGCGCGGAGTCGGAGAGTTTGCCGCCCCGTCGCGCTTTTGCCCGCCATAGGACGCCGCCAATCAAGGTCAGTGGAAGGAATGCGGTTAATCGGCATATTCCATTGTGTCCGCCTTGTCGCGCAGCATCACAGAAGACGCTTCCGCGGCTAAGGTGATCGCCGCCGACGTTCCGCCAGCGAAGTCCAAATCAAACTCGGTTGCATTCCGCCGGACGGCTTTGACCTTTTTCCCCGTAGATGTCCGTCTTCGGCGAGTTGGAAGTCGGCGAAGAATACAAGGACGGCTGGCTCATCAGCACCTATCGGATGAATGCGAAAGCGGTCTCGATGCCGAACGGATTGATTTAATGAGAGGCGTGATGGAATCGCTGCCGCAGGATTTGCACTGGCGTTACGGATGCTCGCGAAATGACCCGGATTTACGCTCGTCATTGAGCTGGCTCTCGCCCTGGGCATCGGCTCGAACGCGGCGATCTTCAGCTTCGTCAACGCGCCCATTACAACTTTTTCTTCGACCGAGGCCCCTTAGCCCACTATACCAAAGTGCAATAGATTTATTGTCTGAGACGCTGCTATGGTTCGGTGTCAAATGAATAAGCCAACGGCTCACAGGCTACTCCTTTTCTTAATCGCGGCGGGGCTCTGCCTCCTGACGGGCTTGGCGATAGCTCAGCGGTCACCCAAGAAACACAACCAGCCTTCAGAACAGCCGCCAGTTTACGACGCGCCGAAAAACCAGGAGGACCTTTCCGGCCGCTTTACATTTGCCAGAATTCGCTTCGACGTCGGCGCGGACTGGGCGGGAATGCCGCTCGGCGACAATGGTCCGCCTTGGTCGCACGACTATCCCGACGCCGGTCGCCACTTGATGCAGATTATGGCCGAACTGACAAAGCTCGATGTGACGCTCGGCCGTAACGAAGTCATTTACGCCTTTGGCGACCCGGAACTATTTAAGTATCCGTTCGCCTACCTCTGCGAGGTGGGCTATATGCGCCTCTCAGAGAAGGAACTCGCGGGGATGCGGGAATACTGCCTCCGTGGCGGCTTCTTACTCGTTGACGATTTCAGGCTGGACGATTGGTATGTGTTCGCGGCGCAGATCAAACAGGCCTTCCCGGAATACGAGCTCAAGGAGCTCGACCTCTCGCACCCGATCTTCAACTGCTTTTTCTCAATCAAAACTCTCGATGTGCAGCCGCCTTACGGCAGGTGGACGCCGAAGTTTTATGGGTTAGAAGACAGTGCTGGTCGGTTGATGATGATCGTGAACTACAACAATGACGTGAGCGATTACTGGCAATGGTCGGGCAATCCATTCTATCCCATTGACACTACCAACGAGGCCTACAAGTTCGGGGTCAACTACATCATCTACGCGCTCACACACTAGCGCCCCCATTGTTTATCCTCCATTCAACTCCTTGAAGCCTCTGCGTGAAAGGCCGCTGACGGCAAGCATTGCGTCAGCCTCTTCACTTTCGTAAGAATCGAACAGGTCTTTCATACGCGCCCACCGCGCCGGATAGACTCCTTCCCGCGGCCGTAACGCTTCCGGTGTCATATCGATTTGATTCTTCAGTCCGTCGGAGAGCAATCTAATCAGTTGAGAAACTTCCGTGTCCTCGCCTCCATCGTAGGCGCAAAACAGATCTCCTTCACAAAGTTGCGCCTCTGTTATTTCGACGCCAGATTAATTGATCTCCGCCGCGAGGCGTCGCGCCGGTCTTTCGCCACAGTGTGAATGACAAACTCTTTTCCGGTCGGGCGTTGTTGTGGGCAAACCTTTACCACGTAGGTATCAAACCTGCCGTGCGGACCGTATTCGCCGTGTAGTCGCTGAATTAAGGAGTGATCTAACGGTATGCCGGCGATGATCCAATGTTCACCGCCATTGATCCGATCTACCAGATTGCGATGAATGTCGTTGGGATCGTCAACCTTCGCAGTTGTCGAAAACCACATGTCAAACGGCTTCGCGATCAGATCTCGAAACTTCGGCGCCCCCGCGCACGCCGCTCAGATTGCGCCCCACCAACCTTCGCCGCGAAGCGACAGGCGGCTCAGGAGTGGATAAAACAACCCGAGCGACGCCATTCGGCTCTCGCCCGGGCCCCCTCAACGGAGTTTTTGTAAGCTGATGCGCATAGCATATCTTATAAGACGAAAACATTCATTCCTCTACGAGAGATTGAAAGAATAATCATACGGTTTGATACGAATTTACTGCAAATTTCTGATGGGAGATGGCGCAGTGTACTGGACACCGGTTGGGTAAGAGGATGACAGTAATGCCATCCTCTTACCCAACCGGTATCCACCGCAGTTCCGCCCCTCGTTGTAATCCAAGCAGTAGATTCTCACGCCCAGCTCTGATCATTAAGTTTCCTATCTTTCCGAAGCGAGTGTGGCGCCGGCGAGCTGTTCACAGGCGCGCAGCAGGCCGTTCTGGACGTTAACGTATGAAGCGGCCGGGTGGGCGTCCCTGATCTGCTCGTGGTGGAAGTAGCGGCCGCTGACCAGAGCTCGGGGATCGTCGCTGACGGCCAGCCATACTTGTGTCTCAGCCCCCTGGGTGATGTCGCCGGGAGCGCCAGGCCCGCCCATGTTGGTGGCGACCCAGCCTGGATCAACCGCGTTTGATAGCGCCCCCGGCCAAAGTCGAGCGACGGCGAACGCGAGCGCGACGTCGAACAGCTTGGAGTCCGAATAGGCCTGCGCGCCGTCCCACGGCCGATTTCGCCATTGCAGGTCGGTGAGATCAGAGTCGCCGCCTCGGTGCATTCCTGAGCTGAGATAGATCAACCGGTGTGGCCGTTCGATGAGCGCTGTGAGAAGGTAAGGAGCTAGAACGTTGATGGCGAATATGTTCTCAAGCCCATCAACGGTCTCCGTCCGCGGTCCTCGGTATCCAACGCCCGCGTTGTGGATGACGGCGTCAAAAGGGCCGGCGGCGTTGGCCTGCTCGGCAAGGGCGCGGGTTTCGGCGATGCTCGACAGGTCTCCGATGAGCGCGTCTCGCGCGCCGGGCGCCGCCTCGATGGCTTGGCGCGCCCGCTCCCTGTTGCGCGCGTGCAGCATGACTTCGTGCCCCGAGGCGATGAGCAGTTGGGCGGCCCTCTGCCCGAGGCCGTCAGCGGAACCAGTAATGAAAATGCGAGCCATAGGCCCCCTCCTTTAAATCGAGTTTTGGCGAGGGACAAGTTGATCCGTGTCCCTTGATGAGCCAGCGCAATTGAGAATGGCTGTATAGCTGTTTCAAGGACCTGGGTCTCGACCAGCGACTTACACTGTTGAAAATCAAGGCTTCCGAGAATCTACTTAATCAGATACTCGATTATCGCAGATTGGGTTGGCCGCTGTCTCGCCCCGCGGGCGACGGCAGTTCTCGTACTTACGCAAAGCCAGACGCAGAAAACAGCCACAAGCTGGTAAAGATGCTCATTAATGCTTCGTTCATTAATGCTTTATTCATTCCGGGTTGCCTTTCGTTAAGTCTAATTCTCAATCGCTTCGCCTTTTTCAAGTGACAATGGTATCTTTTGCCTCTGAACGACAGCCCTTCTGGGCAAAGTCATCAACCAAGAAGAAGGAGATTTCGTGAAGACATTTAAGGCATTATTTTTAAGTATTGCGATGAGTCTCTGCGTCATCGCGGCGGCGCTCTCCACTACTCTGTCTGCCGCTCCTCAAGGCCATTCAGACCAGCCAAAAGGACAGGGCCTTGTTCAAGTCGAAGCAAAGTATGTCTGTATGATCAACAACCAACGCTTCAATAAAGAGCAGATACCCGTGGCTGTAGGCAATCGGACTTATTACGGGTGTTGTCAGATGTGCAAAGACAAACTGCGCAACGACCCCAGGAGTCGTGCGGCGATTGACCCCGTCAGCAAAAAGAAGGTGGACAAGGCGACTGCAATCATCGGCGTTGACGCCGATGGAAATGCATACTACTTCGAGAACGCCGAGAACTTGAAGCAATTCAAGCCAGGCTCCAAGTTTTCCGGCAAGAAACAGTGAGGGATGCCCGCGCGGGCGCGTCGCCGGCGGTGGCGACGCGCTTCGAGTGGCTGTCAGTTTCCTTCCCTCAGCTCAAAAGTCAGTTCCGACAATCACATTCCGCAACTTATACTTTTTCGTCGTCTTGCTGCATGACAGACGCCAGGTCATTCACTTCAACGTGACGGAGCATCCGACCGCTGCCTACACAGCTCAGCAAATAGCCGAATGAAGATCTTCGTAATCTTCAATCAGACGGCCGATTTGAGAATAAGCTTAAATATTTGCCTTGAATCCGGAAGTGATGCTAATCTCTGGCTGTTTTTTTCCACCCTTCCAACATCGATAATTCACGCATCGCTTCAGCGCCGCGAGCGGTAGCAACCTTGACTTCCCCAATCGTCCCGTTGCGGAAGCTGCGCTCGCTACCGTTCCTGGCGCCGATCAACAACAAACCCGATTGTGAACGGAATGGGCTATGATTATTGATCCTAAGAAATGCGTCGCCTGCGGAAATTGCGTTGCGGTCTGTCCGATGGGCGCGATCCACATTGATCCCGAAATAAAACGGGCGACGGTCAACCAGGACGAGTGTGTCGAATGCTACACTTGCTTCCGAGGAATGAGCGCCGAACACCTCAACCCGACGATGGTGCGAACGATTCGCAAGATCGGAAACTGGTTGCGATGGCGCTTCGATCCAGAGCCCGACGTCTGTCCCACCTCGGCTATCACCGAACAGGAACTCGCCTGGCCGCGGATCGTGCGACGCGCCTTTTCTGACCCAATCGTCCCACATGAAAGCACAGGCGTGCACGGCCGGGGTACCGAAGAGGTTAAGACCAATGACGTCACCAACCGCGTCGGTCACGATGACGCCGGCTTCACAGTCGAATTCGGCAGGCCTACGGTCGGCGTCCGCTTCTGGCAAATTCAGGAAATGACTACGGCGCTCGCCCGGATGGGAATCGAATTCGAGAAACGGAATCCGGTCACGAGCCTGATGGCTGACACCAAGACGGGCGAGATCCGATCCGACATATTGAACGAGAAGATTCTCTCCGCCATCGTCGAATTCAAAACGACGCTCGACAACGCGCCCGCCGTCTTGCGAAAAATCAAAGAGGTGGCGAAAACACTCGACACCGTAGTCGCGGTCGGCGCCGCGGCGCGGTGCGATGAACAAGGCGAAAACCGGCTGGAAGAGATGCTACTCCGCGAAGGATTCACGTTCAACCGAGGCAAGACCAATCTCGGACTGGGGCGTCCGTCCGTGGAGATTGCGCATGCGCGCGCCACTATCGGCTGAAAACCCTCCGAAATCGCCCCACAAACTTCCATTTGTCGTTGGTTTCCGGGCGCGGTCAATTTCTGAAAAAAAATGCTATGACCAACACTCTGCATCGCTACGGCAACGAGAAGAATCTGAGCAATGATTTCATTGTCTTCGCAATTCCCTGTCGCGGATACAATGACAAGGATTCGGTCCCGAAGCTGAAACGTTTTTTGCGCACGGCCTCAAAATACAACCCCGTCAACCTGGGCGACGCGTCCCATGGCGGAGCTTACCGGCCTTCCAAAAACCTGAACCCGACCGCCCATTGGTCGCGCAAGAGCGAGCCGGACTTTGAAACTGCGATTGAAGGCGTGAACACGCCGACCACCGTGGCGGCGGTCTTCGACAACATCCGAGCGGTGGAAGAGTTCATCACCGAATTACAAAAGGAAGACCTCGGCCTTTCGATCAACATCAGCGCCCTGATTGACCGCGCGCAGGAATGCTGCGACGGCGTAGGCATCACCCGCCACAGTGTCGAGTACTCGCTCGGTTTCATGGGCCAGACCGACCGGTTGGCCGACCGGCAGGTGATGGAACTCTCCACGATGTGCGGTCACGGCATGATCTCTTTCAATTTCGCGCGGAAGATGATTGACTGGGTCAAGGAAGGCCGCCGCACCCCCGAACAAGCCTGTAATTATTTTTCCCGTTTCTGTTCCTGCGGGATATTCAATCCTACGCGGGCGAAAGAAATTCTCGAAGAGGCGCGCCGCCGTAATAGCTAAACGGGTCAAAGCTATAAACACAGGGAGTGGGGAATGTTGACCGCCAGAGGAAAATCCCTACTCCCAATTCCCTGCTCCCAAACAACCAACCACCTGCAAATCTATGACTACTTCCACAACGGCGCAGGAGCGTCCAACTGGCGTCAGGCATCGAGTGCTGTGGCTGACGGTGATCATCTATATGATCACTTACATGGATCGCGTCTGCATCTCGCATGCGGCGACGGAAATCCGCGCGGAATATGGCTTCGATGCGGTTACGATTGGTTGGATCTTCAGCGGGTTCAATTTGTCGTATGCTCTCTTTCAGATCCCGGGCGGCTGGTTGGGGGATCGGTTCGGACCGCGGCGCGTGCTGGCCGTAATCGTTCTCTGGTGGTCGGCCTTCACCGCCGCGACTTCGTTGGCTCTGGGCACATGGTCAATGTATGTCGTGCGATTCCTCTTCGGGATGGGCGAAGCGGGCGCGTTCCCGACCGCAACGCGCGCGCTATCGTTCTGGCTGCCGGCCGGCGAGAGGGGCTTCGCGCAGGGCATCACACATTCGGGCGCCCGCCTGGGAGCGGCGTTGACGCCGCCGATCGCCGTCGCGCTGATTGCGGGTTTCGGTTGGCGCAGCGTCTTTTACATTTTCGGATTGATCGGCGTGTTGTGGGCGGTGATCTGGCTATGGTACTACCGCGACCGCCCCGAGCAGCACGAGTCAGTCAATGCGGCCGAGATCGCATTGATTCGGGAAGACGGAAAGACCAAACCGTCGAGCGGGCGGGCGCAGGTTCCCTGGGGACAGATTCTGCGGAGCGGAAACCTGCGGCTGATCTGCGCGATGTATTTCTGCTACAACTACAGCCTCTGGATCTACTTGTCGTGGTTCCCGACCTACCTGCAGGAAGCGCGCGGGTTCACTCTCAAGCAGATGGGATTCTGGCATATGGTTCCGTTGATCGCGGCCACCATCGGCGACACGGTGGGCGGCTGGTTATCGGATCACCTGGTTCGACGCGGAAGGAATTTACGGTTTGCGCGACGCGCGGTGGCGATCACCGGGTTCGCGTTGGCGGCGGCGTGCATTCTTCCCGCGACGTTGACGGCAGATCGTTACTTGTCGGTCGCGTTCACGACGGGGGCGTTGTTCTTCCTTGAGCTGACGGTCGGCGTGTCGTGGGCGGTGGCTATGGATGTGGGACCGGAATACGCCGGCTCTGTTTCGGGCGTGATGAACATGTGCGGCAACCTTGGCGGGACGTTAGCGTCCGTCGCAATCGGTTATATGGTTCAGTTCGTCAACTGGCAGGCGCCGTTTCTGGTGGC
>DASTMP010000431.1:0-18438 GCA_035714085.1 Blastocatellia bacterium | reverse complement strand
AAGGTAGATTACCCACGCGTTACTCACCCGGACGCCACTCTACTCATCCCCGAAGGAACTTTCGCGTTCGACTTGCATGTGTTAGGCACGCCGCCAGCGTTGATTCTGAGCCAGGATCAAACTCTCAGAGTAAAATCCTTTGTCATTTGTCATTCGGATTCGATCGAATGACCTTTCAAAAATTGGTCTTTCAAGACTAGATTCTCTTAAGGTCTCGACGTAATAACGCTCTATCTAGTTTTCAAATATCGCTTAAACTTGATGTAGTGATTGCTATCAAGGTTTTGTCTGCGTCAGCAGGCAAAAGCAAATTATATACAGGTGGTGACCGTTGTCAATACTTTTTTGATATCAGGCTGAACTAAATTGATATAATCAAGCGCGCCGATCAGCCTTCCGCCAAGCTCTCTCCAACCCGTCGCAATTTCATCGTTGATGAGAGGCTCGGCTGTTCAGGGATGCGTCCAGCCATGATGACAATCATCTCGCCCTGGCTAACCAACCCTTTTTGTATCATAGCCTGATCAGCGCGTTCGAGCAATTCCGAACCTCGCCCATCAAAATTGAGCATATAAGGCTCTATGCCCCATACTGCGGCCAGAGCGGAATAAGTTCGCGCGTGCGGCGTGAAGGCGACGATACGCTGTTCCGGGCGGAGCGCCGCCAGGTGACGAGCCATTGCGCCAGATTTGCTGAAGACGACGATCAGTCTCGAGCGCAATTCAGTAGCGGCATATATCGCGGCTTCGGCAATGGCCCTTCCTTCAGCTCCAGTTTGACGTCCGTGGATCAATTCGCGCGATCGATTGCTCTGCCCACAATTTGCTTCGGTAAAACCAATGATCCGCGCCATTGTTTCGACCGCCTGTGTTGGGTAATTGCCCACGGCGGTCTCGGCTGAAAGCATCACCGCATCGGTCCCATCGAGAATCGCATTCGCCACGTCGGAGGCTTCGGCTCTCGTCGGGCGCGGCTCGCGCGTCATTGATTCGAGCATCTGTGTCGCGGTAATGACGATTTTTTCCGCGGCGTTGGCTCTGGAAATTATTCGCTTCTGCTGAAAGGGCACGCTCTCGACCGTGGTTTCGACGCCCAAGTCGCCTCGCGCGACCATGACTCCGTCGCAAGCGTCAATAATATTGTCAAGGTCATCGAGCGCCTCGCGCTTCTCGATCTTCGCTATCAAAGGCGCGTCTCCGCCCAAAAATTCGATTAACGTTTTCGCGCCTATGCAATCGCGCGCGCTCCGGACGAATGACAACGCCACATAATCGACTTCTTGTCGCAGTCCGAAGCTCAGATCGGCGCGGTCTTTTTCGGTCAGCGACGGCGCGGAAAGCTTCGCTCCCGGAACGTTGATGCCCTGGTGCTCTCCAAGCTCTCCCCCGTTGATCACGCGGCATATCACGTCGCCCTGGGCGACATGCTCGACATGTAGTTCGATCATACCGTCAGCCAACAGAATCCGGTCGCCGACCTTTACGTCTTGTGGCAGGTGGGTATAGCTGGTCGAAATCACTGAGGAGTCGCCAATCACATCACGCGTTGTTATCGTCAATTCCTGGCCTTCTTGCAAATTGACCGTCGTGTGGTCTCTCAGCAAACCTGTGCGGATTTTGGGACCGCAAAGGTCGAGCAGAATGGCCATGGGCGTGTCGAGTTCGGCAGCTATCGCGCGGACTGTTTGAATGGTTTCGGCATGACTCTCTTGCGCGCCGTGCGACATGTTGACGCGCGCCACGTTCATCCCGGCTAAAATCAAATCGCGCAATCGGTCGGGCGCGCGCGAGGCCGGGCCTAGCGTCGCGACTATCTTCGCTTTCTTGATCATCCCTGCTTGGTCTTTCGCGACGCGGGACGGCTACTGGCCTTGCTGCCAGGTTTCACCGTGGGCATTTTCGCCAGTTGAGCCTCGATGGCGGCGCGTATCTCTTTGCCGATCTTTTCGTTCCACCCGATCCGGCGTATGGCCATCTTGCCGTCCGGCCCGAATAAAATCATCTGTGGCACGCCTGTATCGTGGGTGTCCACGTAATAAGCGATGATTTCGGGGGTTATGAAACCCACCTGGTATTCGATCTTCGCCAAGGAGACGTAGGCCTTCACGGTTTCGACGTCATCCTTATTCTCTTTGTTGTCAGTGGCGAGGCCGAGCACGGTAAAGCCCCGATCGCGGTATTGGTTGTAAAGCTCGACGATGTGCGGCGCGTGATCCTGGCAGTGGGGACACGTCGAACGGAACATGTCAATCAAGGTCACTTTCCCACGCAAGCTGGAGAGTTTGAGCTGTTTTTGCCCCTCGGCGGCCGGCGCGGCGGCGCCGGTCAAGAGGTCAACGATCATTTCCGGGGTGTCACCGGAACCGTCAGGCATCGGCAATTCGGGGACGTCCTCTATGCCCAGTCGCGGGGTCGCCGCGACCGATAGCAGAAGGACACAGCTTGCAGCGAAAGCGCGGATCAACAGGCTGACTGTGAAAAACGGCTTAAGACTGTTTGACATGGGAACGGCTCCTCGGTAAATCGCATGTAGCCCCGCCTTTAGAGGGGGCAGCCGCCTAAAGGCGGGACTCCATGCTCGTTTTCATCATTTCAGGGCGTCGCAATGCGACATGACCAGCAGGAATTCG
Organism: Blastocatellia bacterium; assembly: GCA_035714085.1. GTDB lineage: Bacteria > Acidobacteriota > Blastocatellia > RBC074 > RBC074 > JAJVID01. The sequence goes on along the minus strand of DASTMP010000431.1, from coordinate 15,809 downwards.
TTTGAAACACATCTCAGACGCCGCGAACGATTTTATCGCGACGATAACTGCATACTCACGACTTGCTCGAGAACATTGATTCCGCGCTGCGGGTCATCTCCGATGAAGTGATCGACAACGCGCCCGTCGCGCGAGATGACGAAGAGTTGCGGAATAGGAGGCGCGCCGGTCTGATCCTCTGTGCCCCTTAAAAATGCGGACGAGATCTGAGGGTCATCATACCCGATTGTGTAATCCGCGCCGGCTTTTTTTAGAAATTCCAATACCTTCGCCTGATCGGCCTGTTCATCGGATGTCAGGCCGACAACCTCAAGGCCTTTATCCCGATATTTCCTACTCAACTCGGCCAATTTCGGAACTTGCCTGACACAGGGCGGGCAGTAAGTCGCCCAGAAATCCACGACTAGAACTTTGCCTTGAAAGTCGGAGAGTTTAAACGCCCCGCCATCCAGTTTCTTGATTTCCACGTCGCTGGCGATTTTTGCGCGCTCTGAGAGCGTTAGGTCATCAATAGCTCGCGGCGGCGCAGCCGAGTTGCATGCCGCTGTGAACGCCGCGCAGATCAAAAGAATCAGGCTCAAATATAAAGTGGCCAAGCTCTTAAATCCTAGGTTGTTCATCGGAATTCACCTCGCGGTCGAAGTCGGTTGTGACATCATCAGGAGTCTCACTCATCGGCACGCGGTATTCTTCGGTGGCCCAGCGGCCGAGGTCAATCATCTTGCAACGTTCGGAGCAGAAAGGCTTCCAGGGGTTGTCTTCCCAATTTGTCTCTCGACGGCACTGCGGGCATCGTCGAATTCTCGCGTCGCTCATCAGTCTCCGGAAAATTTTCGTGATCGAACTTCGTGGTAAGGAACGCCAATGATACAGAATTTTGCGGTAAAGTCGAAAGAGGGTTTGCTGAAGACCTCGCTCCGAGAAACTGCAGGCGCCTCCATCCTCCCACACGCATTAAGATTCCAACAGGCCCAGCGGCCCGGTCAACGTACGATAGCCACTGCTGTGCCACTCATCAAGCTCCTTCGCCCGCAAAATCGGGAACGGATGCGTGCGGTAAGTGGTGAGCAGCACTTTGTAAACCTTGTTCAGAGTGGAGGCGTCCGCAGATTCGTATTCGCGAATCTGCCGTAGGAACTCCTTCTTGTCCATCTCGGAATAGAGCTTGCTCGCGCCACCCGCCAATTTCATAAAAGTGCGGATGCACGGATCGATATCCTGCACGCAGAGCAATCCGGCGCGATCCGCGGTCAATTCCGCCTTCCTATACCAATCGTGCAGCGCGATTACCAGACTCTGTCCGATCAGCGCGCCGACGCCGAGAGTGCTCTGCCCGATGATCGCTATGATGTCGGCGATGTTGCGCGCAATGATGGTGTAAAGCACATGGCCGGCTTTGATGTGTCCGATCTCGTGCGCGATGATGAAGAAACGCTCCTCGTCATCGAGCATATCGATCAGCCCGGAGGTGAGAACGATGAAGGGACGAGTGTGGCCGTAGGTGTAGGCGTTTGGCGTTGGGTCCAGCGTCACGTACATTTCAGGCTCTTCGACGCCGATTATTTTGCAGCCCCAGCCGAGCGCGCGATGCAGCCGGGAGAATTGACGCGCCGTCACACGCACATTCGACGCGGTGTTCTGCAAATAGAATACGCGCTCAAGCCCATATTCCATGATCTTCGAGACGACCAGATTGAGACCGGGCACCGATTTGAGCGCTTCTGTCGCCGTGGCGTCCCAGGGGTGTTGAAAATCTTTCGCCTCCAGGCTGGGAAATTTGCGCAGCTTCTTCTTCTTCGTCTCGTTCATCTTGGCTCCTCGAGGGTCAAATCAGAACAGCCAAGAGTGGGACAGACTTCAGCATGTCCGCCCAAATTCATGCCACGGACAGACTGAAGTCTGTCCCACTCTTGGCTCCTCGGAGGCTAAAGTAACACGAGTGGGCGCAAGAATGACAGTTTTCTCGCCTGGCGACTCAACCGATCTTTTCACCATTCAATTCTTGAATGTCAGCGCTGTAATCGGATGAACGCGGAGGGGAGATCGCAGGCAACTGAGCCGGGCCGGACACGCCGGCAGACGCAAGAAATTCGGCGCCGTTAGAGGACGGGTAAACGGAACTTGACGGCGGGTCTTGAGAAGAAAGAATCACTTCGGTCGTCGGTTGTCTCGGGGTCGAGATTCTCGCCTCGGAAGGAATCCCGAGGGAAGAAGCCCCTAATGACGGTATCCCCATCGATGGGATTCCGAGAGACGGAATTCCGCTATAGGCGGCTCTCGAAGCGCCAGTTTTGTAATAGAAACCGAAAAGGTCTGGCCGATTGAAATGGCCTGTGACATCGAGCGTCAAACTCTCTTCGCGGATGCGCTCGAGATTGATCCTGGCGAGGATGATCACTTCGGAACAGAAAGTAGGGCCTGCCACATAATGTCCATCCGGGCCGATCACGCAACTTCCCCCGTCGAGGATGAATTCGTTGTCATCGTCAGCGAGGCCGCCCTTGATTTCGAAATCGCGCGGCAGATCGTTGCGACGCATAATGCCCCCCGCCGCGACCACAAAGCACCGCCCTTCAAAGGCGTAATGCCGGCTGGCGATCTGGTACATCTCCTTGACCGAAGGCCAGAGCGATACGTGAATGTCTTCGCCGGCGACGTGCAGCGTCTGCCGCGCGAGCGGCATCCAGTGCTCCCAACAGATCAATCCGCCGATGCGACCGGCCGGGGTTTCAACCACACGCAAGCCGGCGCCGTCGCCCTGCGCCCAGATCAACCGCTCGGTGAAAGTGGGAACGAGCTTACGGTGGACGTTGAGCATTTCTCCGGACGGTCCGAATGTCAAAATCGAGTTAAATAGCGTGCCGCGGCCTGGACCTTCGTTCACGCGCTCGTGAATCCCAATGACCAATGTCAAATTGTGCCTTCGCGCAGCATCGCCCAGGGCCTCCGTTTCGCGGCTCGGCACGGCGACGCTGTTCTCGATCAGCTGAGCGTAGAGTCTTTTCGTCGGCTCATGATCCCACACCGCGATATCGCGGCAGACGTCCAACCATGCGGGATAACCGGGTAGCCACGATTCGGGAAAGACCACCAATTGCGCGCGCCTCTTGGCCGCTTCGGCGATCAAGTCAATCGCGCGCCTTAGACTGCGCTCCAAATCCAGATAATATGGCGCAGCTTGGACTGCTGCCACGACAGCGGTAGATGACGTTATGGATGTAGGCATAATTGTTCTTCGCCTGTTCTTCGACTTTTATCTTGGGAGATTGGGAGCTGTTGCAAGAAGAATGCTCGCTTAGTGAGGAACACCGGACGTATTTTACCGATTTAGGGCACAGGGAACGGTTATTCAATATCACTCTAGCTCGATTTTCGCAACATTGAATTCACGTCGCACCAAAACGTCTATCGGCGCCTACCGATTGGTATGGGCCGAAGACTTCCCTCCTCGCAATGAGCGTTCGATCTCGTCTCGCCTGGGCGCGTAAAACCCAAAGAACACTTGGTCTTACTGCTTTCGGAGGTCGCCGCCGGTCGTCGTGGCATAGGGGTTGTTTTATCGTTAAGCGTCACTGCAAAGAGTGACGAAAGGTTGATAATTCAAGATGCTGACAGGAGAAGCCGAGGGAGGTCGCGCTTAAAACGGGACGGCCTCTTCGTGACGGGAGTGGTTACAACCGCAGTTGTTTTGACAATTGCGATGCCGATGATTTTAACGCTTTATTGAGATCGGCGCGCTGTAGGAAAGCAAGGGGGTATTTCGGAGCCGCAGATAGTCTGCGTGACTTTGAAATTTTCCAAGGCGCGTCCGTACTTTTTCCCATCAACCGCTCGCAGGTTGAAAGGGGAAAATAAACGCCGCGTGACGAACGTAAAGGGGGCTGAAAGGATTTCTTTCAGCGTTCGTCATGCGGCGTTTTTACTTTTTATCCAACCTCTGGCATTGGCTCCGGCATTGGCCCAAGTTTTGGGATGAAAAAATAAATCGCCTTTTTTGCGTCGACGATTATCTAACACTGAAATCCATCCATTGATCCGCGCTGGCGAACTTCTTCTTTGCCAGACCGTCCGTAACAATCAGATGGAGCAGATAGTCTCCCGGTGGAAAATCTTTCAACTGCAATCGCCCTACATAATCGAATCGCTTCGGATTCACACCCTTCGAAAATTCCAGAGAGCGCGGCGGGAGTCGATAGGTCGGTTTGCCGTCGCGGTAGACTTCGGCTTGCACGGTAATTTGCGGCAGCCCGGTCTTCTTGTCGCTGGTGGCGTTGTAGACGGCTACACCATATTGAACCAATCCTGAGCGGGGAAATTTTCTGACGTATGGCGTTGCTTGCAGATCAACGGGCTGCGAACTTTTGTCGGCGTCTTTTTCGGCGCGCTCCGGCGAGGCGCTGTCGGCCCCGGTCGTGACGACGCCCGGGGCCGAATTATTCGAAGCCGCGCCAGCGACAGTCTTCGGCGTTGTCATAACCAATCCAGAAAGCGCCAGGTGGTTCTTATTCAGGTCGGGTAGTCGAATGAATTGGCTGGCCGAGCCTGTGCGGCCCGACTCGCCGTCTCTGAGCACGGCGCGGAATTGATAAGCTCCAGGCTTTTTGAGCTGAAAATCGGCGCGATAAGCCAGCCCCTCGGCCAGAACCTCGCGGTATCGCTTTTCATCGAAATTGAGAACAAGGCGGTGCGCTGTCAGGTCAGCCGTTATCCCTTCTTCATCAAAAGCGAACGCGGCCAGGTCGAGGTTGAGTCGCTTTTGTCCGTCGGGGCCGTCTTTGAATGTAAGCTTCGAGCAATCGATATGGAAGAGCGCGCGAACAATAGGGCCTTCCTTGGAAGAATTGAAGAAGTAAGGGGTCATCCGCAACGATAGATCGCGCGCGCCCATCGGGGCGAGCAGAGCTGAAAGAATCTGTTGTCCCCTAGCATTGGGCGCATTGGGCGTCGCGAGCGTCGCGAGCGTCGCGTTTTCACCCTCGCTATCACTAACGCCGAAGAAACCGGAGCGCGTGCGCACACTCAAACCGGGGCGGTTGACCTTGACCTTGATTGAATGGCGGCGCCGGTCGAATTTTTCGTTTTCGGGATCGAATCCCAGCAGATAGTAGCTTTGTTGATCGTAAAGCGCCTCTTCGATGCCGATGTTCAGGTCGTTCGTGTTGACCACGGTGAATCCGCCGGTCTCCCGCGACACATAGTTCAGCCCTTCGAGAGCCTCCTGCGCGGTCTGCAGCGCGTCGGTATGCGCGGTTTCGCTGGGCCGCCCCGCAACGTCGGCGCCGGGCATAAATGGCTGCAATCCCTTTGCGTCTATCGAGTAGATGACGACGCTCGAACGGTTGGCTTGCTCAACCAGATTCTGGAGGCTTTGCAGCAGCTGCTGGGTTGTATTGTCGTTATTGGTTTTACTGTTGATGCGGAAACCGTCGGAGAGCAGGATCACACTCTTCCGTCCGGGGAAGTTGTGTAGGCCGCGGACGACGAAGCTCGTCGCGCCGAGCGTGCCGGTCGTGAAGCTCGTTTCCTGGAACTCTGCGAAACTGTCGGCCACGGCCTGTTGTTCGGCCTGTTGTTCGGCCTGCGTCGCGTCCATCTCGTCGGCGCCGCTGGTGTCGGCGAAAGTAGGCATCATGTCGCGGCTAAGCGGGTTCCACACCAATTTCTCGATGGCGGTGTAAAGGACGCGCTTGTCGCTGGTGAACTGTTCCAGCATGCCCAGCCCGGAGCCGGTGCGGATGATGGCGACCAGATCGCCGTCCTGCATCTGTTCGCTGACGAATTTCTTGAGCGTCTCGCGCGTGAGCGCCATGCTCGAAGGCGAAAGCCCCATATCATCCACGATAAAAGCGATGGTTCGCCGCACCTCTTCCGGCGCGATTTGTCGCGTCGGCATCGATTCCGGCGCGGCGATCAGGTCGTCTTTCTTCTTAGCCGCAGGCTCGCGCCTCACTGCCGGCAGGCTGACGTGAGAGAAGTGAGTCAACTGTTGCTTCTTTCCGTCCACCAGCAGTTCGAAATCGGCTTCGGTCAAATCCTCGACGTGTTTCCCCTTCTTGTCGGTGACGACGGCGTCCACTTGCACAAGCTGCGTGGTGATGCGCACCACTTCCTGCCCCGACTGCGCGGCGGGCGGCGATTGTCGCGCCGAATCCTGTCGCTTGTCGGCTGGCGGCTGTTGCGCGAAAATGGGCGCCAGAAAGCTGGCGCCCAACACACCAACAAGAATAAAAATGATTGGACGCTGAAATATGGGCATTGGCATCCGGTTAACGATGGGAAGTCAGGTTCTCATCCTCCATTCGCCATTTTACGTTTGTCATTCGCAATCGCCGCTTGCGTCGCGACTGCGGTTAATGACGAATGACAAACGTAAAATGGCGAATGGAAAATGAAGAACGGTTACTCCTCTAAAATGTTTCCGTCAATGACTACTTCGCTCTCTTAGCCGTGAACTCCTGTCCTGGTTGGTCTCCCCCTTGTCTGCTGCGGGTCATCTTGATCTCGTCTCCGGAAACCTTCCCTTTGTAGAGAAGCGTAACGTCGTTTCCATTGAAACTGATTTTGACAGTGAAAGAAATCTCGTCTCCGCTGATCTTGCCATCGGAGATTGGATTGTCCCCCCCCTGCATTCCCGACATAGTTCCCGTCAACTTGTCACCTTCCACCTTGAAGTTGAAGGTCGTTTCGCGGGTTTGGCCATTACGTCCAGGAACCTGAGCGGTCCATTTGCCACTCACATCCGCCGCCCAAGCCAGCGACAAGGCGGCAAACACGAAACATACGGAGAGAAACACTGTTCTCTTCTTCATTGAATTTTCTCCTTGTTAAAAGTTCCATCCGAATGGAGGAATTTTTGGGGATGGCGGAGGTCTAATGACGACTCCCCGCAAAACACGAACACCACCTTTAAGACGCTTTGCCGTCGCAATTTGTCACAGAATTTGGCGTTAGAACTATTTCCGAGATAGTTCGCCTTCACTTTTAACGCGGTGGCGTGGCGCCTGGAGCAGTAGCGACCGGTCGTTATCGCTCGAGGCGCCGCGCCAAAACAAAAACGCGAAGCGGACGAAGGAAAGGAGGAGGAAACTTCGTCGCTTCGCGTCTCTGTTCAACACAGCAGCCATCGCTGACTGCCAGTTTAAAACTCACGTTCAGCCTTAGCGGCGTGAGCGAATCGGAACTTTGATCACCTGGCCGGCGCGCAATTTCGCCGACGCGCTGAGTCGGTTGAGAGTGGAGATGTCACGAACCGAGACGTTGTAGCGTCCGGCGATGTCACCGAGCGATTCGCCCCGCTTGACTCTGTAAGTAACCACCTTCACCGCGCCGCCGGCGCTCGGCGCCATGGCTGCTGAGCCTTTGGCGTTGGCGAGAACGACATTACGCACGCCACTGTTCGTAGGAATGACCACTTTCAGTCCTGGTTTGATAACCCCGCCATTGACCTGCTCAATCGCGACCGCGGAGACTCCTGTCTTGCGGCTGATCGTTTCGAACGAGTCGCTGGCTTGGGCGGTCAACATGCGCCAACTGGAGCGCTTTTCGGGCGGGATCCGCAGTAAGGCGGTTTGCAAGGCGCGGCCTTTGCCGGGCGGGACGCGCAGCATATGATCAATGCCAGGAGGCGTCACGGCTCGCTTCAGTTCTGGATTGAGCGCGAGTAGCATGTCGTAGGGCGTGTCAGTCGCGTCCGAAACCAGCCGCAGATCGACCATGTTGTTGACCTTGACATGATCGTATTTCAGCGACGGCTCAGGTTTGACAGAGAATCCATACTTTTCAGGGTTCTTCGCGATGAGGATCACCGCCAGGATGTTCGGTACATAATTGCGGGTCTCCTGCGGAATCAAACCGCGCGAATAGATCTCCCAGAAATCCGCGTAACCCGACCGGGCGATCGCGGAATCGATGCGTCCCTCGCCGGAGTTGTAAGCCGCCATCGCCAGTTCCCAATTACCGTCATAACGGTCGGCCAACCATTTCAGGTAGCGAGCTGACGCGCGCGTAGCCTTTTCAAAGCTCGAACGCTCATCGACGTAATAGTCCTGTCGCAGTCCGTAGCGGGAGCCGGTGTCAGGAATGAATTGCCATAACCCCACCGCCGCGGCCCACGAACGGGCGACCGGCGACCAGGCGCTCTCGACCTGGCCCAGCCAGGCGATGTCTTGCGGTACGCCTTCTTCCTTGAAAATCTTCTGCGCCATCTCCAGGAAGCGGCCCGAGCGTCGCAGGCCCTGCTCCATCGTATCGCGCCCACGGCCCAGATAGTAATTGATGAAACTCTGGATCAGGGCGTTCGGCTTGAACTGGAAATCGAGCTTCGCCGCCGCGACCACCGTCTGCACCTGATCTTCGGTGACCCCTTTCGTCTCATCTTCGGTCAGACTGAGCTTCGTAAGTTCGTCAAGAGGTGAAGGCTCATAGGCCTGTTGACCAAACCCGCGATCTGAACTCTGTTTATCTTCAGACTTGTTCGCCGAGCCTGACTGCGGCGTGTTGTCGCCTTTATTTTGAGCGACGTCCGAAGCAGGCGGCGCGCCCGGCCCTGCCATCAATGTCATCTGCCGTTGATAAATGCGTTCTACTAGGTTCTGGTAATGTTGATTCAACCGAGGATCGCTGCGAACGTCAATGCCGGCTTCGAGCACGGTGTCAACAGCCCTGTCATATTCGCGGCGGGCTTTGTCGAAATTCCCGTCCTTGAAACTGGCTTCGGCGGCCTGGAAATAGCTGTTTGAGCGTTCGATCACTCGTTGAATTTCCAGACTGCGATTCGACTGTTCGGCGGTTATGTCGGTATTGGCGCCACGCCCTTGAGCGTAAACAGGCGATGTATGAAGAAAGTAGATCAGGGTAACCGAGAGGCATCCGGTTAAGAGGCTAGCCGAAAAACCAACGCGCGAGGCATGGGCTAGCCTACTTCTATGGGATTCAAGCATTCTTCCTCCGAAGTTTTCATTCCAGCGATGTCAACGGGGCCGGGATGACTATTGGTTGGCGTCGACCACAGTGTGTAAGCTTTCTACCCCGCTGTTTGTTTCAAGTCCATCAAGTCTCATCAAGTCTCATCAAGTCTCATCAAGTCTATGAAGAATTCATGGCTCAATTAGAAACGCCAACAACGCGGCGGATTGTAACTTTTACACTATACACTGTCAAACACGAATTACCGGGGTAGCAGAGCTCCGTTTCACAGTCAAAACACCATCTTTGCATCTTGGCGCCACTCGCATCTTTGCGCTAAATCATTCTGGAACGGGGTTGAAAACTATGCGCCGCGCATGTGGCCGACATAATTGCAACACCTTCGAATTGTGAATCATGCGGGGATTTGTGTATGACGGTTTATCGTCTACAAGCCTCGCTCCCGCAAGCTCGGATCCTCTGGCCATCAGTTCAGAGCAGAAGAATGCATTGTCCGCGTTCTACTCTCTCGCATTATTTTTGATGGCGCCGTATCCGCCCGCACAGCCAGAGCGCCGACGATTCCGCAGCCGGTTAAGGAGATGAGAATTCCGCGCGCGCCGCCCATGCCTGCGCCCGCCGCCCCTGTATAATCATCCTGTATAATCATATGGACGACCCATGAATTTTCGCGCGTTACCGATTATCTCCCGTCTTTGTCCCTGACTCAGCCCATTATGCCGAAGCGCGATTGCTAGGGTCATATCCGCAGTTATGGATTTAGCAATAGGAACTTCATGGACGCCTTCTGAGACCGCTTCCACGATGCTACTTTCTCCGGTATAGATCAAAGCATGGCTTAACAACTCCACCTATCGCGATGCGAATCGCTTTTGATTGCGCTTGGTCAGCAGTCGATACAATGATATTAGCTTGCCGCAAATTACCGAATCCGATTTTTACTTCACTCATGTTATTCTACTTTCCTTTCTGTTATCCCGTTCGCCTTATTTTTTAGATGTAGACCCTTGCCATTCAATTGAGTCGCAGTGTAACTGGACGTCGCTCCTGATTTGTACCTTCACGAATCTGGTGTTGTAGGGGAAATCCGGAATTGGAGATAGTCGTTCACCATCTTCTCGAATCCTTGTTCCTTTTTTATTAATTGCCAGGTCGGTTAAGTTGTTCCATAAGCTGAGTAATAACTCTGTCAAACGCCGCACGCCTGACTTCCTAACATCCGGCAACGAACTGACAGACTAATAGTATCGCCATATGAGGTATTCAATTAGCGGATTGGGCGGTTGCGCTCATCATAATGTGGGCTTAAAAATCAAGAAAAGACCGCCCTGCCAGGCGCCTCACTATGCGATTGACAGCCTTAAGCGAGTCGGCATATAAACATTGCTGTCGTCCTGCGAGCAGCGCAGATGAAGTTTTCACTCAGGTCCTTTCCGTTCGCCCTCGCAATCCTCGTTTGCGCAAGTCTCTCGTTCGTTCTGGCGCAGCAAAAGAAATTCCCGGCCTACAGCGGTCACGTCAACGACTTCGCCAATATCCTAAATCAGCAAACCAAAGAGAAACTCGAATTGTGGCTCACCAACTTCGAGAATATAACCGGAACTCAGATCGCGGTCGTTACGGTCACGTCATTGGAAGGTCGACCTATCGAGGAGTACGCCAACGAACTCTATCGCGCCTGGGGCATCGGCGCGAAAACAGGCGAAAACAAGGATAAAGGAGCATTGCTGCTCGTCGCGGTCCAGGACCGCAGGACGAGACTGGAGGTCGGATATGGGCTTGAAGGCGATCTGCCGGATGGATTGGCGGGCGAAATCATTCGCAGGATGAGGCCAGAGCTTCAGCAAGGACAGTATTCCGAGGCGATGACTACGGGCGTCAGGACCCTGCTCGACACGCTGGCCGAGAAATGGAACGTCAATATCGCGGGCATTGAAGACCACCGTTACGCCTACCACGCCCCGGCGCCGGCGCCGCTGGGAGGCTGGGCGGGGCTGCTTTGCCTAATCGTCGGGCTACTCATCTTCTTCCTGCTCATCTCCGCCCTCTCCAAATCCGGTCGTCGAGGCGGTGGCGGAGGCGCCAGACCAGGCGCCGGCGATCTGTGGTGGCTCTATCCGATCATTTTTAATCGCGGCGGCGGGACGTTCGGGGGCGGATCGTGGGGCAATACCGGCGGTTGGGGCTCGAGCGGCGGCTGGAGCGGCGGAGGCGGTTGGGGCGGCTTTGGCGGCGGAAGCAGCGGAGGAGGAGGGGCCAGCGGCAGTTGGTGAGCTTGAGAGATAAGGCACTGGGAGCGCCGCCCATGCTTGCCTGCGGGCTTCGCGGCCTGCGGGCTTCGCGGCGCCAGCAATAGTCGGCGAGTTTGAGAGGTAGGGGTGGGAGCTTATGGATCATCACTTTGAGGAATTGGTTTCAAGTTTAGAGTCGGCGCAGGACGGGAATCTAGTTTCGGTCATTGTTTACGGTTCGGCGGTCGCCGCCGGCAATCCGAAGAGATCGGACTACCAACTCCTGATCGTTACCGAGCGCCTTGCGGCCCGAGATCTGCGCGAGATGCGCCCAGTCGTCAGATGGTGGACAGGGATGGGCTACGAAATGCCGGCCCTCATCACGGCCGAAGAATTCGGCGACTCGCTCGACGTTTTCCCGATCGAATTCCGGCTGATGAAGCGCTCCTACCGCACGCTTTACGGCCAGGACCTGCTCGCCGGGCGCGACGCGTCGAAAGAACATCTGCGGTGGCAAACCGAACACGAGTTGCGCGGAAAGCTTATCCGGCTGCGTTCGCTGGCGCTGCCCGCCGGCGAATCATCCGATCAATTGGCGAGTCTGATGACCGAAAGCGTCGTGACTTTCGTCCGGTTGATGCGTCCCGTCCTGGAGATAGTGGGCGAAGAGCCGCCGCTCGGAAGATCGGCCACGGCGCGGCGGGTCGGCGAGATCTTGAACGTGGACACCTCGCCGATCGTCCGCGTTCTGCGATTACGCGATGAGCCGGGAAGGTTGATGGAGATCGAAATTCAAGACCTGTTCGCAGGCTACCTCGATTGCCTCACGCGGGTGGTCGAGGCGGTGGACAATTTGTAGTCGCTCGGGGAATTCCCCGCTGCGGAGCTTTTCAAAAGGAGAGAGCAATGGGAAAAATAGGGCTGGTTATTCTGGGAGCGATCGTGCTATTGGCGCTGCTCATCGGAGGATGGGCTCTGGGCGGATACAACAGGCTGATCGCAAAGCGGAATCTGGTTGACAACCGTTGGGCGCAGGTCGAAAACAACCTCCAGCGCCGCGCCGACCTGATCCCGAACCTGGCCAACAGCGTCAAGGGCATCGCCAAGCTGGAGCAGAACATCTACACCAGCATCGCAGATGCGCGGGCAAAGATGCTCTCGCCCACGGCCACCCCCGAAGAGAAGATCGACGCCAACAATCAGATGACCCAGGCGGCGCGCGACGCGGGACTCTTGCCTGCCGGCGGGATTCTCGGACCGGGCGGTCGATTCCTCGCAATCACCGAACAATATCCGCAATTGAAATCGGATCAAAGTTTCCTGCGATTGCAAGACGAGTTGGCCGGGACCGAAAACCGCCTGGCCGTGTCGCGTAGGGATTACAACGACGCCGTGACCGATTACATCAACGCCAAACAACAATTCCCGACCGTGATCCTGGCGACCCTGATGAAAGGCACATTCCCAGACAGGCCGTTCTTCAAAGCCGAGGAAGGCTCACGCAGGGCGCCGACGGTCGAATTCGGCAGGTGAGAAACCATGTATTTCCCTGTCCTACATTTTCCCGCTCCGGGTTTTGTCAACGGGAAAATGTAGGACAGGGAAATTTCACTCGCTCTCAACCGACTCTTTGATCAAACGCAGGATGAAGTCGCCGTATTGATCCTTCATCGGGAGTTCGTAATCGACCTTGACGCGCCGCCGCCTGGCTACGATTTCCTCGCCGGTCAGCGGGTTGACCGCGGGCTTATCGTAAACCTCCCAATAAATCCCTATGCCGCGCTTTTGCCAGTTCGGCGCGTCGTTGAAGTTGACGCCGTGTTGAAAGAGCAGTTCGTTCTTTTCGGCGACCGACATGCCTTCGAGCCGTTGCGTCGCCGCCGCTACCGGCAGCCCGTCGGCTCGCAGCGTCCAGTAGCAGTGTCCGTTGAGCGCGTTCCGGCTCGCGTCCTCGTTGCGCCATCGGAAGTAATCTTTGACCAGCTCGGCGTTCGGCAGTTGCGAGATGCGGCAATCGAAGGCGGCGTGCGCGCCCAGAAGCAAGGCGAACTTCGCGCTCGCCTCGCCGGCCAGAATCGAGTCATACTTGCGCAGTTTGCGCCCGAAAGCGTCCTCTTCGGGATGGAACAGCAGCGAAATTTCGTCGCTCTGCGTGTAGCCGTAGACGACCCGGAACCCGCAATTCATCAGGTGTTCGGTCGTCGAAACCATTATGTCTCTGAATCGCTCGTCGAACGGAGCCTTGAACTGATGGACCTCGCGCGTCAACCGCGTGAATCCGCGCCCGTCAACCCGCGCGACCATGAACATCTCGGGCAGGACGCGGTGATCGAGCGCCGTCTCGTAAACGCGCATCTTCTCGTCAAGTTCATCAAACTTCATCGCTCCATTCCTTCACGATAGCAGTATCTGCTTTCGGCGACTGGTCTCGAGCATGTCTAGGTTAATACGGATGTGCGCGTCAGCAAAACATTGGTGGTAGAAAGCGGATTGCCGGTCGCCCGAATGCCGATAAAAACAACCACTTCCATTAGGTGGTTAGTCTCCGATAAATCCCTGGCAACCGCTCAGGCAAGCTCATCACGTCGTCGATGATCGTATAACCGACCTCGCCGTACAGGTCCTTCAATTCGGCTTCGGACTCGCGGTCAATCGTGATGCAAAAGGGCGTGATGCCGGCGATCTTGGTCTGGCGCAGGGCCATCTTGGTGTCCTCGCGGGCGTAGCGCGAATCGCCGTAATCGTGATCGTACGGCCGGCCGTCGGAGAGCACGATCAGCAGTTTCGTTCGCGCGTCCTGTCGTTCGAGCTCCGACGCGGCGTGGCGGATGGCCGCGCCCAGGCGGGTGTTGTTGTGGTAGGTGATGCCGCCGACCCGTTTTTCGACTTCGGGCGAATACTTCTCGCCGAATTTTTTGATCGAGAAGTATTTGACGTTGCGGCGGCCTTCGCTCGTAAAGCCGGAGATTGAATAGGCGTCGCCCACGGCTTCGAGAGCCTCGCTCATCAATACCAGTCCCTGCTTTTCGATGTCGATGATCTTCTGCCCTGGCCTCGTGTAAGGTTGATTGGGGTGGCGCGTGATCGTGCGGGCCGTGGACGATGACATGTCGAGCAGGAAAGACACCGCAACGTCGCGTTCGCGGCGGACGCGGCGTATATAGAGACGGTCGGACGGACGGCCCGTGGTTTTTTTGTCAACGTAATGGTCAATGACCGCCTGGAGGTCGAAATCTTCGCCGTCCAATTCGCCTTTGATCTTGCGCAGCGATTCGGGCTTGAGCATCTGGAACTGGTGGCGGATCGAAGAGATCACGCCAGAATACCTGGCCCGCACCTGTTCGACGAAATCGCGGTGGCCGCGTCGGTTCTCGCGCTGGATCACGCGGCACCATTTCGCGCGATGGTCGCCGAGTTCGCGGTCCCATTCGTCGTAAAAGAAGACCTCGTCGCCTTCCTGCAACTCCTGCTCGCTCGACTCGGCGTTCATCAACTCGTTGAACAGGTCGGAATCCGTGGGCAGAGTCTCTTCGACCTGCTGCGACCATTGGTTGAACAACTCGGGGCGGCGCTGCTGCTCGGCGGGCTGCTGCCGCTGGTCGTTGTCGCCGGGCTGGTTTTCCTGCTGGTCCTTCTCGCTCTCCTGCTCATCCTGATCGGATTCGGACTCGGACTCCTGCTGGTTGCGGCGTTGATTGAGGAGTTCGTAGACGCGGAACGTAGCCATCAGAGTGTCGGCGACCGTGGCGTCGTCGCGGCGCAGGTAATCCGCGATCACCCGCTCGAACTGGAAAATGATTTCGGCGTAAGCGCGCCGCGCGGTTTCGTCAATCACCCCGCCGCAGAGCGTGATCTGGAAGAGCATCTCGTAGACCGCCTGCTCGACGGTCAGGTCGGCGATTTTGGGGCGGAGTTCGACCAGGCGCGAACGTACGAAATCAAGGTCGCGCCTGATGCCGCGATACATCGAGCGCAGCCGCCAATCGATTCGCCCGTTTTCGAGCGTCGTGAAGATGCGCGCGGCCAGCGTCCTGTTGGGAAAACGCGAGAGAACGGTCTTGTAATCAGCCGCTTCGATCTGAATCGGGTCCAGCTCCGGCCTGGCCCACAACCCCAGATGTTCGGCGTTGGAGTGCTGGACGTATTCAGTATTGTTCAAATTCTCGGCCAGGAGCCGCCGTTCCTGCTCGGCGTAATAGGAATCGATCTCCTGCAGGGCGGCGCGGATGTCCGGCGCGCCCATCGCGCGCGTGCCGAATTCGACCTGGCCCGAAGCGTGCGCGGCCAGGGCTTTGTAAAGTTTGAAATCCTCTTCCGGCGAGCCGAATTCGGCGACGACCGCCGGCAATTGAATCGTATGGCCGTCGCTAATCTTCGATTCTTCGGGAATCGAGCCGAGCGGAGCGATCACCATCTCGCGCCCGGTCAGTCCTTCGACGTAAAGCCTCAACAGGTGAGACACCGATTCGAGCGCGACGCCGTCGTGCGCCCCCCTTAAAGATTCCTGGCTGGTCTTCGATTCGAGCGCGTAATAGGCCTGCGCCTTGCGCCGGTCTTCGCGGTGCAGCGCGGCGCCTTCGCGCGCCCACACTTGAAACTGATCGAGCGAGGCCACTGCCAGAGCGCGCGGGCTGCTCTTGAAGCATTCGAGCG
>DASTMP010000430.1:0-7953 GCA_035714085.1 Blastocatellia bacterium | reverse complement strand
GGTGGCCGCGTGGATTTCCGGGATCGCCACCGCGCCGTTGCCTTCGCCGCCGATAACGGCGTTATGCTCCAGGATCGCTTCGGAGACATAAGCGGCGCCGACGGGAACACGGATGACGTTCGAGTTGTAGCGCGCGGCGATTTTTTCAATGGTTTGCGTAGTCGAGATGTTGGTAACGACAACGCCGGGCGTCCGGCTGAGTTTAATGTCGGTCGCGAGCGCGAGCGTCATCTCCTCGGAGAGAGGCTCGCCGGTTTCCATGACGACGCCCAACCGCTCGCCGTCCGCGTCGTGGGCGAAGCCGATGTCGGCGCGTCCGGCTTTGACGATCGCGCGAAGCTGCGCCATCGTCTCAGGCTTCGGCTCGGGGTCATGAGGGAACGGCGCCGCGATGTCGTCGTTAATGGCGAGAACCTCGCAACCGAGCTCCGCTAGCCACCTCGGACTCAACACAGAGCATGCGCCGTTGCAGCAATCGACCGCCACGGTAAGCTTGCGCGCCCGGATCGCTTCGACGTCAAAGGCGCTCTTTAAAACTTTGATGTGATGTTCGATCGCGTCCTGCGTCTCGATGTGAGTTTGGATCTCATTCCATCTCGCCTTTTCGAATTCGCCCTGATAAAAGATGTCCAGCAGTTCTTCGGCTTGCCTCGTGTTCAGGTAAAGCCCGTCGCCGCGGACGAATTTCAGGGCGTTCCATGGGGATGGATTGTGGCCGGCGGTGATCGAAACGCCCCCCGCCGCGTTGAGGCGCCTGACCGCGAGTTGCATCGACGGCGTGGGGCAGACGCCCAGATCAATCGCCTCGCAGCCAGTGGCTATCAATCCGGCCATCACGGCCGAACGAACCATCGGCCCTGAGGGGCGCGTGTCGCGGCAAACCAGAATGCGCCCGCCGCCGAGATAGGTCCCGACCGCCTGCGCGAAGGCGATGGCCAGTTCGGGAGTGAAGGTTTCGCCCACGATGCCCCGAACGCCTGTAATGCCGATCTTCAAAGGCTTCATATTCGCCGCACCAGCCCGGCTTCGGTCGCGCGCGTATTGCGCACGAGCAGCAAGACCAGGATCATACCGGTCAACGGGACAAGACTTGCGACAACCACAATCGTGTCAAACGCGGTTGCCGCCTGCGCCGCATGCGCATCCGAGAAGACCCCGATTGATTCGAACGCAATGATCGTGCCGATTCCGGCGGCGGTTCCGCTCATTCCGCTGACCGACGCGACTGATTCGCTCGTGTACAAATCTGACGGCAATACATTCGCAATCGTCGAAAAAGCCGCGTAAGCGAAGGTCGCGACGCCGAAGAGTAGCGCAATGACAAACAGATTTGTCGTGAAGATTGTAGGGATCAAGAGCGTGACGCCCACTCCTCCAAAGACTACCAGAGCCTTGCGCGCCGCGCCCAACGACCAGCCGCGCCCGATCAGATGTCCCGACAGCCATCCGCCGAAGAAATTTCCCAGGTCGGCCGCGATAAAAGGAATCCAGATGGCTACAAGGCCGCTCTTCAACTCGATGCCTTTGGCGACCAGGTAGATCGGGAACCAGTCGGTGACGAAGAACCAGACCGGATCGGTCAATGCTTTGGAGGCTATCGTGCCCCACGTTTGCGGCAGTTTCAGAAGGTCGCGCCAGCGAGGGCGCGCGCTGTTCTTCTCGGGCTCAGACTCGCGTTTGTCCTCCAGGATCATCTCGCGCTCTTCATCGCTCACGCGCGGATGCCTCTCGGGCGGATGATACAACCGCCGCCAGAATATCAGCCAGACAAAACCCAACAGGCCGGGAATGATGAACGCCGGACGGAAGCCCCAATGCACATAGATCGGAACGATGACGAACGGCGCGATCGCGCCGCCGATCGAAGAGCCGCTGTCGAAGAGCGCGGTAGCCAACCCGCGCTCGCGTTTCGGGAACCATTCCGACACTGCCTTCGTTGCCCCGGGCCAGTTCGCCGATTCACCCACGCCGAGCAGGAAGCGAAATCCCGCGAAGCTATACCATCCGTTCGCAAGTGAAGTGGAGATCGAAACGATCGAATACCAGACGACCGAAATCGTCAATCCGCGCCGCGTGCCTATTGCGTCCATCAGGCGACCGCAGAGCGTCTGCCCCAATGAATAGGCGATGCGAAACGCAATGACCAGATTCGCGTAATCAGTGTTAGTCCAACCGTAATCCTTTTTGAGATAAGGCGCGAGGTTGGCGAGCGTTTGACGGTCGAGGTAATTGATAACCGTCGAAGTGAAGAGCAATACGCCGATCCACCAGCGCAGATGGCGAATCGGGCTGGGGCGCCGGGCTGCTTTGACAGTTGCATCGGCCACTATTGTCATTCCTCTCTATCACCCGCTCTCGGCGCTGATTTTTCGAGTCAGTACCCCGAGCGGTAGCGAGCGCCGCTTCCTACAGCGCTTTCATATGTGTGTGATCAGGATTGCGATATGACTGATGACTGGCTACTGACGGCTGACCACTGGTTCAAAATACACATTAAGCGATTGGCTCCGAGCGATGGTTTATTTTTCATCAGTAGTCAGTAGTCAGTAGTCAGTAATTTCTCCTCCGACTCCTCAATTCAGGAATTCAAGCCCATTGCCCGGCGTCGAAACCATCACCAATCCTTCGCCGATCCCATCGCGCCCACGGGGGGCATAGAATTCATTTTGCGCGCGGTCAATTAGCGCCTGTGTGTTTTCAGCCGTCGTCAACGCCAGGATATTTCCGCCGAAGCCGCCGCCCATAAGTCGCGCCCCGTAAACCAGTGAATCTGCGGTGATGATCTCGACCAGGCGCTCTACTTCCGGGGTCGAGACGTCGTAATAGTCGCGCAGGCTGGCGTGCGATTGGTTGAGCGCATCGCCAATCTCCCTCATCCTCTCATCATCCTTTAAATGATCCGCAAAAAACAGCCTTGCCATCAACTTCACCCGGATAGATTCCTGTTTGTGATGCTTCGAGCGGTCGGACAATTTGAGCGGGCGCGCGCGACGCTCTCTGACCAGATCTGGAAACTCGCGCTCGCATTCGCGGAAGACTTCAGGATAGCGACGCTCGAACTCATCGAGCGTCATTGTTTCGGGCAAATCGCCGGCCTTCGGGTCCTGTAGCAAGGTCGGGATCATGAGGCGCGAAACCGCCACGCGTTCGTTGTATTCCAGCATCAATTCGTTCCCCTTGTCGGCCTCGTGAGAAAAGAAGGTGATCCAGCGATATCGATGATCGGGCATCGGAACCGGCTCTGCGTATCGATCCGAGTGCGAGATATATATGGCGTTACCGCGTGTGGCCAGACAGATCGCCAGGTGATCCATCGCGCCGCCGCGCGTTCCTATAAACCATTCGGCCTGCGATGAATCGAGCGCCAACTCCTTGAGCTTATACTTGAGATGATTGGCCTCCCGAATCGCCGCGCCAGCAAGCGTGACCAGGGCCGATGAGGACGATGCGCCGCTGTTTGGCGGGATTGATGATTCGATCAGGAAGTCTAAGCCGCGCGCGACTCGCGCGCCGTGCTTCCACCGCGCAAAACTGACCGCCCCTTTGACATAATTGCTCCAATGCGGCGCGGGCGCGGGACGATTGAAGACAATGGATTCCCATGGTGTCTCATTCCCAATCTTTTCCTCATCAATCGCAAAGCTGAACGGCGGGAATTTTTCGAGCATCGAAGCGCCACGAACCACTCCTTCATCCACCCTTTCGTCGGGCGCCCGAAAGAGCATCAACATCGCATGTTCGCGGCTTGCGAAACATAGCGACGCCATCGAATCGCCCGGAACGTAATCAACGTGTTCGCCGATAATGTTGATCCGAGCCGGAGCGCGCAACACGCTCACTTCGCCGTCGCCGTACAGTTCTTTGAATCGTTGCAGCGCCGCAGACAACTTGGGTTGTTCCGTCATCTCCCGTAAATTCCTTGTCAGGCCCCGACCGATTTCAGATGTCTGATGTTCGATTCGACCGAGCAGTCATAATCCGCCGCGCTGATCAGACCCGAACCCAGATCCCGTATGAATTTCAGCTCGGCCTCAGTGAATTCCATATCGCTCTCGCGCTTCTCGGAGGAAAGGGCCAGCGGCGTGCGGTCAATCGTCAGCACGAATTCGGCCGTCAGGTGACCTTGATAGTTGATTGATTTGAGCGTCGAGATCACTTCAGCCCAATCGTATTTGCCCTGGCCGGCGGGCTTGCGGTTGTTGTCTGCGACGTGGAAATCGACCAGTTTGTCGCCGACGTTGCGGATCGCCTGCATCGGATCAACCTCTTCGATGTTGATGTGGAACGCGTCGAGCGCGACGCCCATGCCGTTACCCACATCTTCGGCCAATCGGAGGGCCTGATCGTGACGGTTGATGAAATAGGTCTCGAAGCGGTTGAGCGGCTCGATGCCAGGCGTGACGCCGTAATCGGCGGCGAAGGCCGCGACCTCCTTCAATCCTTCGACCGCCCACCGCCACTCTTCAGAGGGCGACGCAAGCGGCTTCACTTTGCCCACCGTCGAAGGCACGATGCAGAACATCACGCCGCCGAGCGCCTTAATCATCTTGATACAATCTTTCATATACGCGACGGTGTTGGCGCGGATCGATCTATCAGGATGAAGCAGGTCGCGTCCCTCGAACATCATCGTCACCCCGCCCCAGCATTCGATCTCGTATTTGTCCATCAGCTCGCGGACCTCGTCGGTGTCGTGACGCGCAGGCTCACCGTTGATTTCAATGCCGTCATACCCGAACCGATGTAATCGTTCGAGCGTCGTTTCAATCGGTTCCGGCCTCATCCAGTTGTGCATTGAGTGCTTCATCGCGGTCTCCTTGGTCGTTAGGGCTGTTTTGAGTTTTAGTGGAAGATTTCGGAGCCAATTCCGCCGCGAATGACAACGCGGCCTTGATCTGCTCTATTGTGATAGCGTACTCGCGGCTGACTTCTTCTTCGCCCATCCCGCCCGCCAGAGAGCCGACGACAATTGAGACGGGCATGCGTGTTCCGGTAATTACAGGCGCGCCGTGATGTATTTGAGGATCAACAGAAATATAAGGCGCAATCTCCATCTCTGACCACCTCCTTTCGTATTGATCGATGCGATTATAACAACCGCGCCATTGCCTTTGAACATCCGCAAGAAGATAATTTGCGCGCTAATCAATCATCATCACCAACAAATCGACAACCGCGCCGCGACCTTACTTTCATTCAGCCGCAGGCGCGTCGAAGGAGATCGCCAATGAAGGTCAACTGGTTCCATCTCATGCCATATCGCTGGCTGCCGGACGATTTCCGCGAGCGGTATCACGGCGTCTGGGTCGATCTGCCCAACGCACTCTACGACCCCGAGCGCGGCCACACGCTCTACAACGAATATCTCGACATGCTCGAATACGCCGATCAGATGGGTTTCGACGCCGTGGGCGTCAACGAACATCACCAGAACGGCTACGGGATGATGCCGTCGCCGAACCTCATGGCGGCGGCGCTCGCGCGTCGAACGTCGAAGGCGATGATTCTGGTGCTCGGAAATTCGATTGCGCTCTACAATCCGCCGACGCGCGTCGCCGAAGAGTTGGCGATGCTCGATGTAATCTCAGGCGGGCGGTTGATCGCTGGCTTTCCCGTCGGCACGCCGATGGACACCAATTACTGCTACGGGCAAAACCCGGTGACGCTTCGCGACAAGTACCGCGAGGCGCACGACCTGATCATCAAGTCGTGGTCCGCGCGCGAACCGTTCGCCTGGAACGGGAAATACACCAAGCTGCGTTACGTCAACGTCTGGCCGCAGCCCATTCAGAAGCCGCATCCGCCGATCTGGGTTCCCGGCCAGGCCTCGATCGAGACCTGGGATTTCTGCGCCGAGCGCGGTTACAACTACAGCAATCTCTCCTTCAGCGGTTACAAGCGCGCGCAGAAGATGATCGACGGTTACTGGGAGCGAATGGCGGCGAGAGGCCGTGAACCGAACCCTTACAGTTGCACTTTCTTCCAGCAAATCTGCGTCAGCGACACCGACGAATCCTGCGAGCGTGAATGGTGGCCGCACGTTGATTATTTCTTCAACCGGTGCCTGCACCTTTATCCGGGGATGACCGCCCCGCCCGGGTACATGACGGAGGCTTCGATCCGCGCAGGCATTGTCGCTCAGGCGGGCAACATCTCGTTGAATATGGGAATGAACAAGAGCTGGAAGGAACTGGTCGAAGGCGGTTACATCATCGCCGGCTCGCCCGCGACCGTGCGCCAGAGGTGTGAAGAGTTGGCGCGGAGCCTGCGCTGCGGTCATCTAGGTCTGGGAATGCACATCGGCTCGGCGCCGATGGAATTGACGAACCGCTCGACTTACCTGTTCGGCGCCAAGGTGCTTCCACACTTGCGGCCAATCTGGAGCGAATGGGAAGACCACTGGTGGCCGAAGGCGTTGTCTGAAGACAAACGCGAGAAACCTGGCAGCCACAACGTCGCAGTTCAATCGCGGGCCGAACGTCCGATGGAGGAGCCGCTATGACCACGCCGAAATCCAAAACGCTCAATTTGGGCGATGGCCGTCCGGCCATCGAAGTTCTCGAAGCGGGAGAAGGCGCGCCGCTGTTGTTTCTGCACGGCGCTGGCGGCATTGTGGCCTGGGAAGGGGTGTTACCGCTGCTGTCGAGCAAATATCACGTCTACGCTCCGCTGGCGCCGGGCTTCGGCGCCTCAACCGGCCTGGAATGCCTGGAAGATCAGTTCGATCTTTTCATGCACGGTTTCGACGTGATCGAGGCGCTGGGGCTCGAACGACCTTACGTCGTCGGCGAATCGTTCGGCGGATGGATGGCCGCCGAAATGGCTGCGCTGCGACCGAAGGAGATCGAGCGATTGGCGTTGATCGCGCCGGTCGGATTGTGGCGCGACGAGGCGCCGGTCGCCGACATTTTCGGAATGATGCCGGGCGAGCTTGTCCCGTATCTCTTTCACAACCAGTCGTGCTTTGCGGCGCAGCGCATGATGATGCTGACCATGCTCTTCAGCGATAAAGATGACCGTACACAGGAACAAGTCGAGATACTGCTTGCGATGTCGCGCGGCTTCCGAACCGTGGCGAAGTTCCTATTCCCGATTCCCGAGAACGGCTTGGAGCGAAGGCTCCGGCGGATCGAAGCGCCCACGCTGATCGTCTGGGGTGAGCATGACCGGCTCGTCTCGCCGATCTACGCCGACATCTTCCACGAAAAGATTGCGAACGCCGAGGTCGTCAGAATTCCCGATACGGGCCATGTGATCGGCCTCGAATCGCCCGCGCCGCTTGCCGAGGCGCTGCTGCGCTGGGGGCAGGCGCCACAGTGAGCAGGCGCCAGTTAATAGTAGTTGGGCGGAGTCTGACGACAGCCACGGCGCTCTATAATGCAGACGCAACAAGCGATCGGTTCTAACGTCGCCAATAAAATCGCCGAACTGAGTGGAACTATTATGACTGACGCAATCACGATTCCTTGTCTTCCCTGCGTCTCCTTGGAGCAGACGTTCCCGTTTTACGAAATGCTCGGATTCGAAGTCACCTATCGGCAAAAGGCGCCAAATGTGTACGGGGTAGTTCGGCGCGGCGACTGTGAATTGCACTTCTTTGGTCTCAAGGGCCTGGAGCCGAAAGACGCTTTCAGTACATGCCTGGTCCTGGCGCCTGATGTGGAAGGTCTGCATCAAACCTTCGCCGACGCCATGCGGCGAGTCCTGGGAAAAGTTCCGGTGGTGGGGGTGCCGCGTATCTCAGGGATGAAGCCGGGCCAAACCCGATTTACCGTTACCGACCCGGCTGGCAATACAGTGATCTTCATCAAGCGCGGAGCCGAAGATCAGACGGCGATCGAAGAATACAAGAAGCCGGGGCAAACGCGACTTCAGCGGGCGATCAGTCTGGCGGCGCGACTGCGCGACTATAAAGGCGATGATGTCGCTGCGGCTAAAGTTCTTGATACCGCG
>DASTMP010000429.1:0-45049 GCA_035714085.1 Blastocatellia bacterium | reverse complement strand
AAGGTCGTCAAGGAATTGAGTTGATGCCCATGTGCCCAGGGCAAGGTCGCTTTGATATAGTCGTGGATGCGTGTCAGGTCAGAGTCGTTATTCATAGCAGAACAAGACTCTTACAAGTTCGCTAACTTGTCCTGACACGCTAATTTACACAATGTGTCCTGACATCAGGGCTCCTGCACATTCTTATCCGTCGCCGGGCGACAACTCAGGATGCCGAGACAAGCCACTGTCAGTAGAAATGCCGTGTAGAAGCTCATAATTTATGCAGACACCAAAACTGATAGAAAGTTCCGGCCTCCCAGTCGATGCCGAGTGCGCTGTAGTTGCATTTTCCGAACCAACGTGAACACCAAATCCGGTTCATCGGTTCATCCGCAATGTTGGTGATCATTTTGCCAAAATGTTGAGCGAGGAGGCGTTTAGCGCTTTCTGGCCAGAAGCGCCTCATCTTCATAAATGGCCGCCCCTATGTATCTTGCAGCCGTCTTCACCAAAATTGCGGGAGTTCCTATCTGCTCATAAACAGCTCACGATCGAACTGACCCTTGTCGCCCATGACCGCGAAGTGAAAATTCTTCAGGTACTTTTTGCTGACGCGGTTGACGTCTTCCGGGGTGATTTTGTCGACCTCATCAATCCAGGTTTGATCGCGCCGCCAGCCGCCGCCGAGCAATTCATACTCGGCCAGTTTGCTCGCTTGCGCGTCGTTGGTTTCGAGCTTGGTGTAGTAGTTGGTGAGAAAGCCGCTGATGATCGCTTTCAAGCCTTCTTCGCGGATGATCTGTCGTTGCATGAAA
Source organism: Blastocatellia bacterium (assembly GCA_035714085.1). Lineage (GTDB taxonomy): Bacteria > Acidobacteriota > Blastocatellia > RBC074 > RBC074 > JAJVID01. Next base: position 44,252 of record DASTMP010000429.1, on the reverse strand, counting down.
TCGATCTGGTCAAACATGACGCGGATCGCTTCGTTCGGCTTCTGCGTCGTGACCGAGATATAGGCCGAGTTTGCGCCGTTCGAGTTCAGCGTCGCGTCGGCGCCGTAGGTCAGGTTTCGTTTGACGCGCACTTCCTGAAAGAAGAGTTGTTGCAGGATGTTCATCGCGATCGAGAACGCGGCGTAATCGGGGTTTTCGAGCGGCGGCGCGGCGAACGCGCCGCGAATGTAATTTGTAGCGACCGGGCGCTCGACGATTTGGAAATCCGTGGTCGAAGCCTTGGCGAAGGCCGGCGGCGCGTCGGGTTTGTAATCGCCGCGCGGGAGTTTGCCGAAGCTCGATTCGACTTTGCTTTTGACTTCGTCCTGCGAGATATTGCCGACCACGACCACCAGCATCCGCGAAGTCTGAAGCAGCTTCGCGTGGTGCGCCTTGACATCGGCGGCGGTCAGCGATCTGACCGATTCGACCGTGCCGATAGGCGAATTGAAGTAGGGGTGAGAGGCGAAGAGCAGATTGTTGCTGAGCAGCGCCACGGAATTTTCGGGGCTGTCGTTCTGCTGGCGAAGCGCGCTGATGATCTGATCCTTGACCAGCGCAACCTCTTTCTCATCGCAGACCGGGTTGAGAATCGTATCGGCTAGCAATTGCCAGGAGCGGTCAAAATTCTGGCGCACGCAGCGCATCTCCATGACGCTGTAGTCGTACCCGCTGTCGCCATCGATGAGCGTGCCCATCCGCGCCATCTCGCGGTTGATCTCGCTCTTACTGAAATTCTTCGTGCCCTCGGTGGCGACTTCGAAGAGGAGCGATTCGACGCCGGCGTCCTTTTCGTTGATGTTGCGCGCGCCGCCTCGAAAATAGACCTGCACCGCCACTACGTCGTTTCCTGTAACGCGGCGATGGATCGTCTTGAGGCCATTCGCGGTGACGAAATCCGTGGTCGAGCCATTCGCCGCCGCCGACATTCTGACCGGCGCCGCCGCCTGGGCGAACGCCAAAAGAGTTAAAAGGACGTTGGCGACGACCACGCCGGCCGTCGCCTTCCAAATCGATTTAAAATATTGATTGCAGTGGTTAAATTTCATCTCAGTGGCCTAAGGTTTCCTGTTCCCCATTGCTATGGCCGCTCCCTACCGATCGCGGCGCTGATGGTTGCAGCGTTAAGGTTTCCTGTTCCCCATTGCTTTGCCGCCCCCGGACGGTCTCGACGCTGATGTTTTCTTGGCGCCTGACTTCGGTTCCGTTGGTCGCTGCTCCTTTGCGGCTCCATCTTTGGCCGCACGATCATCGCTCACCCGCTCGACGGCGTCGTCGCGCTCGAGCAGGTCTTTCTCAGTCAAAGCGATGCGCTTCTGGTCGGCGTCCGAGAGCAGCGCGGAGACGATGCGAGGTTTATTCTTGATGTATTTGCGCACGTATTGCTTGATGTCTTCACGCGTGACTTTGCGGAGGTTTTCGACGTAATTGGCGTAATAATCAAGCCCGGAGCTGGCCCACCAGAAACTGACCGTGTGCGCGTACTGCGACGCCTTCTCGCGGTCGTAAGTTTCAGTTACGTCAATTAGCGTCTTGGCGTATTCCAGCTCTTGATCGGTGAAATAATCGGGCGAATCAAACTTTGCAATTTCCGCGTTTAGCGCTTTGAGGGCAGTCTTAAATTTATCCATCTCAGCCTGTACTGAGATCGTAATCGGGCCGACGTTGCGTTGAGTCAAATAGCCAAGCTGAACAACTGACGTAATTATGCCGCTGTCTATCAATGCGCGCGAGAATTTTGAGTCAGGCTGGCGCAAGATGAATGAAAAGACATCCGCGGCGTATGTCGCAGGCGCATCCAGGTCTGTCGATGGGCCTTGATAAGAAATTTGAATCGTCGCCGCGTTGACCGGCTGGTTGACGATAATCGCTTCATCTTTTTCGAGCGGCGGATGGCGCGGGACCGGATCTTTGACGAACGGGTCTTCGCCGCGCGGCCAATCGCCGTAAATCTCATCGGCGAGCTTGAAGACCTCTTGAGCCGAGACATCGCCCGCGATGACCAGAGCGGAATTGTTCGGGATGTAAAATTTCTTCTGAATTATGCGCATCATTTCGGGCGTGGCTTTGGCCACGGTTTCGGGATCACCGCCAGGACGTTTGCGCGACGGATATTTGTACCAGAGCTTCTTGTCGGTGGCGTCGAGGAGGTAGAAGTACGGATTCGAACGGTGCTGGTTCAATTCGTCGAGCACGACCTGGATCTCCTGGTCCAGCTCCTGCTTGTCGAAGAGTGGATAGCGGATCGCGTCGCGCATCAGAGTCATCGCCTCGCGCAGCCCCGTCTTGATCGTCGTCGTGTAGTAGTTGACAACCTCGTATTGGGTCTGCGCGTTGCTGAGCATTCCAAGTTCGGCGGCGCGGTCGTGGTAGCCGTCGGCCTTCGAGCGCTCGTTCGATTTAAAAAACATGTGTTCGTAAAGGTGCGATAGCCCATTGTATTCGGGCGGTTCCGTGTAGGCGCCGTTCTTGACCGCGATCTCGACAGTGACTAAAGGAACAGCGTGATTTTCAATGACAATAATCTGAAGCCCATTTTTGAGGTTGATGGTTTGCCAGTAGGGCTTCTCCGGGCCAGCCTTCGTCACAACCGAAGATAGCGCCACAGAAAGCGCCGTCACGAGGAAGATAAACTTGATTTTCACTTGAGTATATTTCCTTTGTAGAGACAATAATTTGATAATGCAGGCAAACTTATAGCGTCTTTGATTTGAATGTTCAGGTTGAATCAGCCACGTGGTTCATGGGGGTAATATGGAATGCCAAGACTAATCATCCCCGCATTCCCTGTATTCCCCCTGGTTTGTTATTCATGAATACCTAAGTGAAAGACGCTCTAAACCTTAACGCAAAACATCGAGTTTGCGCAGCGCTGCCCGTGATCAATGCCCGGCAAAAACCGCATTCGGACGATTCGCGCTGGTTGAAGTCTAGCATACAAAACAATTCGAGATGGGGTTGGCGCCCGATCAATCAATCTTATTTCCAAAAAGCGAACCAGCTTTTCGCCTTCTTGCGTCCGAGCAGCGCGTCGACATCAGCCTTGGGCTGGAAAGGAATCGCGCGGGCGTTGATCAGAGCTTACGGATTCGCTTCGACCATGGCGCGGGCGTATTCTTCCCCTCCCCAATCAGCCGCGATCGCCGCGGCGCGCGACAACACGGGGCGACCTCGGTCTTGATGGCGCGCGTCGGTGGCGATGAAATGGGCCAGCCCGGCCTCGATAATCCGCTTCGCCGCCTGGCGCGCCTCACGCCCGAAACGGCCGGTCAGACTGGCCGCGTCGAGTTGCGCGAACGCGCCACGCTCGATCAGCCGCCCGAGAATCGCGGGCCTATCCTGAAGCGCCCTGTTGCGTTCAGGATGCGCAATGACAGGAGTGACGCCCGCCTGCAAAATCTGGAATATCGTCATCTCGACGTTCGGCGGTATGGAGATCGCTCCATCGTCGGTGTCAGGTAGCGCATGGCAATGAATGTCTACCATTCGGGTTAGATTAAGCGATCTCGGCGAGACATCCATTCTGGAAACCTCACAACTGCTATCAGAGAGATTTAGGACAGTTTATCAAGGGCGTACATCGGGAGCCGCATTATCAATGATCGAATCATTGCATTCAAGCCGACCTCATCTAATTCAATTCATTGGGCATTCGCGACGCGCAGAGCCCTGGCTGATGAGAACGCCAGTTTACAGTTCTGCTGGTCATTTCGACGCGCGCACAATGGCAACTTTATAGCCCATGTGCCATCATGCCGCACATCTGCCATATTTTCTTACATCCATCCCTTTCTGACTCAAATCCGCCATTCGATAGGCGCCTTAAAGCTCAAATTCCGACCTCATTTCAAAGAACAGCATATGAGTTGATCGCAAAAATTGCGACGTAGCGAGCGGAACTGAAAACATGAACGGTAGTTTTGCCCAAGCTTACCAACAATTTAGCTGATTCAGTGTTCGTGGAATACAAGGCCGGAAAATTTTCCCACTCCGATAATCGCTTTTGGCCTGCGGTGTGCATTGAAAGAATCATCCTTCTTAATTCTCATCAAAAAGTTGATGCGAATACCAGCGTCCATCTGCGACAAAGCGAGAATTCAGTCCAAAAAAGGGTTATTGACATAGATCAATAACTGAATAACGACTCTGAGGAAAACTATGCATAGACCAATCAAGTACGTTGAAAAAGGGTTGTCGATGGTGGCCGGCGGGGCCTTCAACGCCATCCAATTTTTCAACAAGTTCAACCCCAACGAATCATTCATCCCCAAATGGTCTGACAAGCCACTGCTGAAATCATGGCAGAAGACCAAACCCACCCTCGGATGGCCTCGCGTCACCGATTCGCTCTGCCCCAAGTGTGTCAAAGAGGCGCGCAAACGCATCATCGAAGACGGCGAAGATCCCTGGAAAGTCATCCAGGAAAAACCCGGCGAGATCAAGGCGACCATCATCGAGCGCAACAACGAAATCTGGATGATCAAGGATTGCCCCATCCACGGCCACATCGAAGACATGATGGCGATGGACGCCAAGTTCCTGGAGCACATCGAGGCCATGTATCCCGGACGCGACATTGACGCGCACAACGACGCGCACGTCCACCATCACGGCTCTTCGACGATCAAATACGGCCGCGGCTCGGTGCTGACTGTAGACCTGACGAACCGCTGCAACATGATGTGCGACCCATGCTTCATGGACGCCAACCAGGTCGGCTTCGTGCACGAGTTGAGCTGGGAAGACATCACCGAGGTTTTGGACAACGCTATTCAGGTTAAACCGCGCAGGCAGATGTCCGTGCAATTCTCGGGCGGCGAGCCGACGCTGTCTCCGTACTTCATTGACGCCGTCAAATACGCGCGCAAGGTGGGCTATAACTCGGTCCAGGCCGCGACCAACGGCATCGAATTCGCCAAGTCGAAGGAGTTCTGCCGCAAGGCCGCCGAGGCCGGTTTGCGCTACGTCTACCTGCAGTTCGACGGCATCGGCAACGCCGCCAACAGCCACCGGCAGGTCGGCAACCTCTTCGACGTGAAGCTCAAAGCGATTGACAATCTGCACGAGGCCGGCGTCGAGATCGTGCTGGTCACGACGCTCGTCAACACCGTCAATAACGACGAGGTCGGCCCGGTCGTCCGATTCGCGCTCGATAACCCGAGGAAGATCAGCTTCATCGCCTTCCAGCCCGTCTCGTTCACAGGCCGCGACGAAGACATTACCGACGACCGTCGCCTGCGCCAACGCTACACGCTGTCGCACATGGCCCACGACGTGCGGAAACAGGTCGGCATCACCGATCCGCACCGCGACTGGTTCCCGATCTCGCTGTTCAGCGCCTTCGCCGATTTCGCAGACATGGCCCACGGCCCCGACCGCGAATGGGGGCAGATGAGCTGCGGATGCCATCCGAATTGCGGCGTCGGCGCGGCGGTGATGGTTGACAAAGAGACCAAGGAGATGAGGCCAGTCTCGGGCTTCCTCGACATTCCGAGCCTGATCAAAGACATGCGGAAGATCACGGACGCAGCGCGCGGCAAGAAGTTCTCAATGGCGATGATGGCGCTGGCGCTCCTGAAGAACTACAACTCCTTCGGCTCGCCGACCCAATTCAAGCTGAGCGATCTGCTCCAGAAGTTCGACAAGACCTTCGGACTCTCGGGCAAGGATTACGGCAAATCCACGCCCGACCGCACTCTTGATGACGTGATGAAGCGCCGCAAAGACCGCTGGAACTTCCTGTTCATCGCGGGTATGTGGTTCCAGGACCTCTTCAACTACGACTTCCGCCGCACCGAGATGTGCATCATCCCCTACGGCACTCAGGAGGGCGAGATCAGTTTCTGCGCCTACAACACCGGCATCGGCTGGCGCAACATCATCGAGAACATGCATCAGAACGCGACCGTCGCCAAATGGTACCAGGAGCATGGCCGCCACGAGATTTTCGCCAATAACCATAGCGTCAAACTCGACGACCAGGCCCACCGCCTGAAGGTCAACTCCAAGGACGCCGCCCGCGGCCGCGATAAGAGCGCCTTGCCCCAGACGGCCAAGGAAGAGCAGGCCATGATGCGCAAACTCTATATGCAGTCGGTGCTCAAGCAGGCCAACGCCGCGCCGCAATTGGTTCAACTCGGCGGCAAGGACGGCAAGAAGGATGTGGGCGCTGGAGCAGTGACTGTGTCAGGCGATTAACCGGGAGTGAGCGACAGACTAAAGTCTGTCCGCCCTCGGTTCATCCGCCCAACTATCGCCAAGTTTTCCCGAATCAAAAACAAATCAACGAGGGTCACCCTTGATTCAATCACGGCTGCCGGCGACTGAAGTCGCTTGCAGCCGTTGTTTATTTGGCGCATGGGCGGTATTCAGGACTTTCTGCGCTGAAGAGTGACGATAGAATCAATGACGTACTTTGCCAGTCGTCGGCCTTTCGGCTCGGATGGCGCCCATAGACGGACAATAATCCTCAATACACATCTATCGGCTCTTGCTTTGAGATGGCACTTTCCCCAACGGGATAAACTGCCATATAAAACTCGTCGCATTTCGATACTCGTCGCTCAATGGGCCTTGGACGAAAAATGAGTAGTTCGTCATCATCTGCGATGGAATCAGTCGCACTATCCATAATGCGTTACCGTTCGCCACGGCAATCTTGGTTAGTATTTCTCGCACTGTGAGATTCTGACCTGAGAATGAAATATTATTTTTATCGAAGCCATCATCTCTTGGCGTTCCATATCCATATCCACCGCCGTAATTTAAGCCTGGAGATTGAGAAAGAGAGATGGCCAATCTTAACTTGTGCGATGCATCGATTAAATTTGCATTCGATAAACTAAACTCCTGGATTCGCAGGTTCAAAAAGTTTCGCCCATCACTCAAGAGTGAGGGAGAGAAGATGTAAACGATCCCATCCCTCACCTCAAATTCGTGATTAGGATGCTGTTGTAGGATTTGCCGAATAGCCTCACGAACTGTGGTCTTGCGCAAATGTACTGAGGGCGCAGACTTCTTGGCGCGGGTATCGCTCCATTCAATTCCAATTGGAATTTGAAAGCGTTGAGCTAGCTCTATAAGTTGCTCCTCGCCTGACTCAGCTTCTGAGTCGAAAATGTCAATCTGTTGATCCAGCTTTGCTTGAGCTTGCTGCCCGATGATTTGGCGTGGATCCTCATAGGTAATGATCCATCCATACTTTTCCTGTAGCTGTTTGACAGCTTCCGCGACAAGGCGCGGGTCATCCACAGATAGCTTCACTGACGGTTGACCCTGCCCTTGGCATGCGACTATCACCGCAGTGTTCTTGATCTTCAATGCTACTGTGAAGAGTAGGAAAATTGCCAGTAAATGAATTATCCGGAATCGGCGGAAGCGATGTTGCCAATTAACGCGCATTGGCGCCTCCCATAAATGCTATTGTTAGCTACAGCTCTACGCGCAAGTTTCAAGTAGACAATGCTTTTCGGGAAAGTTGGGTCAAGTCGCCTCGCCCACATTTGCCAGCGACTCACTCGTAGATATACAGTGATTCGTGACTGATGTCAGGACACATTATGTAAATATACGTGCCAGACAAGTTAACGAACTTGTGAGAGTTTGTTTCTGCTATGAAGACAGACTCAAACTTGGCACGCGTGGAAAACTATATCAAAGAGACCTTGCCCTGGGCACACGGTCATCAGGTCAAATCGCTGGCGACCATCGTTGATGCGATCTTTTCGGCTTTTGGCGAACGACTCGGTCGAATTTCAGGAGAATCCACAACCTCTCAATCCCAGGGAACTCGAAGTCTTTTCTTGCGAATGGTACCGGATCCTTAGCCGGGCGATAAAGTTCTTGCTCCCTCCTGATAATCTGCTAGCGACTGACAGATTCACTCCATGACAGACTTGCCCTTACCTCCTGAGAATGTGCTATCTGCTATAGTACTATTGACCTCTATATATTATTTGATATATATATTGATCATGCCTAAGATCGATGTTCAAAAATTCCTCCCACTCAAGACCCAATGGTTCCACATCATGCTCTCGCTTGCCGGTGGTGAGCAGCACGGCTACGGAATCATGCAGGATGTCTTGGACCGCACCGACGGAAAAGTGCGGTTGTGGCCGGCGACGCTGTATGGATCGATTAAACGGCTGATCGAGGCGGAACTGATCGAGGAATCCGATGAACGGCCCGCGCCGGAATTGGACGACGCGCGCCGCCGCTATTATCGCCTAACGGGCCTCGGCAGGCGTGTGCTCGACGCGGAGTGTGAGCGCCTGCAGGAATTGGTTCGCATAATTCGAGTGAAACAAGGCATGGTGACGGAATGAATTTCGCAGTTCGTATCTACCGACGGTTGGCGCAAGCCTTTCCGCACGAATTCAAACTGGCCTATGGCGCAGAGGTGACGCAACTCGGAGAGGATATCATTGAAGACATAGCCAAGAGACATGGAATCACCGGGTTGATCCGGCTAATCGCGGACATCGCGATGCGCATACCACTCGAATACCTGAGCGAAATGCGCCGCGATATGCGGTATGCATTGAGAGGACTGATCAAGTCGCCCGGCTTCGCGTTGGTCGGCATCACTTCGATGGGGCTCGGAATGGGGCTGACGACCATGGTGTACAACTCGAAATGGCAGTTGATTTTTCGTGAACTGCCGGCGGTGGCGAATGCCGAGCGCTTGGTGATGCCTCAGAAGCCTGTGTCGTATTATTACATCGAGCAATACCGGGAGCAAAAGAGCCAGTTCACTGGGGTTGCCGCATTTCAGACCGGCATCCCATTCAATGTCACCTTCCAAGGTGATGTGAACGCGAAACCGGAGCGCGTCTTCGGACAACTTGTGTCAGCCGATTATTTTTCAGTGCTCGGCGTCCAACCCCAACGCGGACGAGCGCTCAGCGCCAAACTTGACAGGCCCGGCGACGCGCCCGTTGTGGTGATTAGCGATCGCTTCTGGCGCAATCGTCTTAACTCCTCGTCTGACGCGGTGGGACAAACGCTCCGTCTAAACGGGCAGCCCGCGACCATCGTGGGAATCACACCGAAGAATTTCAACGGAGCCCTTTCCATGTATCCGGCTGAGTTGTTCGTCCCGATCACAGCGCCGGCTGCGCTAGCTCCGGAACTCGCGAACGACGTACTGCATCAACGCAATGCCAAGGAGTTCCTCGCCATGATATGCCTGGCGCCCGGCGTCACCATTGAATCCGCGGAAGCCGCTCTCGACGCGATCACACGTCATCTGGACGAGCAGGATCCTTCAGAACCATTGCGAACTGATAAAGGCAGACGCGTGACCTTACTTTCGGCAGGCGGCATGACGCCGATTCCCAGGAATGTGAGGCCGGCGATAGGCGGATTCTTCATCGTGCTGATGGGGCTAATCATGACCATTGTGTGCATGAATCTGGCAAACATGTTGCTCGCGCGCGGCGCCAACCGCCGAAAGGAGTTGGCGATTCGCCTGGCGATCGGGGCCAGCCGTTTTCGGCTTGTACGGCAGATGATGAGCGAGGGCATTTTGCTCTCACTACTGGGCGGCGTCGCAGGATTCGCGCTCGCTTTTGGGCTCGCTGTATTGAAGTCCAAATTCACTCCGCCTACGGCGGTTCCGGAGGAATCCAATTTCATTCCGGATTGGCGCGCGGCCGTTTTCGCCTTCGCCCTCGCGGTCGTGTGCGGCATAGGATTCAGCTTGGCGCCCGCACTGCGGGCGACGAAAGCCCATCTGACCCCGGCGCTCAAAGAAGGCTCGGCGCTCCAGTTACCCGGTTACGGGCGATTTGGTCTGCGCAACTTGCTGATGGTGGCGCAGGTTGCGGGATCGCTCATGCTGCTGCTGATCACAGGGTTCCTGGTGATTGGAATTAGCAAGACGAGCGGCGTCCAAACCAAATTCGATCCGCACACGATGTATCTCCTGTCCATCGATCCTGTGCGTGACGGCTACACGCCCGAAAAAGCGCAAGCTCTATTCGAGAAACTTCCCGAAAGACTCAAAACCGCCGGCGCGGCGCGCAGCGTCGCCCTTGCGGCGCAGGCGCCCTTTTCGGTCGAAGATGATGAAGATGGAGCCATCCAATTGACTGCGGAAGACTCGCGGGTTCAGATATCGGCGGTCGTGGCGACTGTGGGCGCGGGCTATTTTGCCGCGCTGAGCGAGCCGATGCTGGCCGGCCGAGAGTTCATGGAGTTCGATCAACGAGGACAGGCGGACGGATCGAAGACTTTGCCAGCCATACTGAACGAGAGCGCCGCGCGAGGATTTTTCGGAAATGGAAATGCGATAGGGGAGCTCGTTAGGGACGACAAGCAGTCATATGAAGTGGTCGGCGTGGCGCACGACTTGAGGAATGGCATCGGGATCAGTCGATCCCTAATTTATATACCGCTGACGCGGCGCAATTTTGCGCGGCCGCCAGCCGATGGCATGACCATTATGGTGCGGCCTGATGCAGGAATGGATGCGGGAACGGATGCGCTGAGCGGCATTCGGCGCGAACTCGCTCATATCGATCCGGACCTGGCCATCTTCAATGTGCGAACGCTTAGTGACTACTTGGATCTCAGTCGGTCCAGCACGCGGTTCGCTGTCAGTACATACGGCGGCATTGGAGTGTTCGGCCTGGTGTTGGCCGCAATCGGACTCGCCGGGGTCACGGCGTACACGGTTGCGCAAAGGCGCAAGGAGATAGGAATTCGCATGGCGCTGGGCGCGCGTAAGGGGCAGGCGCTGGCGCTGGTGTTGCGCGAAGGCGCGGCTCTGGTAAGCGTCGGAACAGTTCTGGGATTTTTGGGCGCAATGGCGCTGGCTAAAATACTTTCGGCGATGACGAACATTGTTGTCGAGTCTCTTAAGGTCGGTACAGACGATCCGCGCTTGCTCGTCGGCGCGCCACTGCTGCTGGCAGCGCTAGCGATGCTCGCCTGCTACCTGCCGGCGCGCAGGGCGGCCAAAATCGATCCGCTCAAGGCGCTACGCGAGGAATAGGGCGCTCACCGCATCGTCTTATGCAGGCGCCGCAACATCAGCTCCAGTGATGACTGTCTCGTTTGATCAGTAAGAGCAGAAAATCAACCCGACACGTTGATCCACGCGACATCTGGGCGTACGGTTCATGTCGTGAACTGCACGGGCGACGGTCTGGGGGCCTGTGTTCGCTCGGGGTATTACTTTCGACCCTGATATCGAGGCGCTGTCTATAAACGTGCGTGTCAGCACAAGTTACGACTTGTGCGATCCTGTTCGTGTGAAGACACCAGAGATTGAACCGATACGCCTCAAAGAATATATCAAAAACCTGTTGCCTTGGGCGCATGGCCATCAGGTTAAATCAATCGTGACCTTCGTCGCAGCGATCATTGAAAGGCAGACTGGCAATCAAGCCGAACTGGCGCGCATGCAGGGCAATCAGGAAGCTGCAGTCAAACGATTGTCGCGTTTGATTCATAACGAGCGCCTCAATCCCAAAGATTTCCCTGACTGGCTCTGCCGGAAAGCGCTCGAACGACTGCCACGCACCGGTCTTGTCCGGATCGCGATCGATTGGACGATCGAAGATGAGCAGCACTTACTCACCATCTCACTAATCGTCGGGCGCAGAGCAATGCCCATCTTCTGGCGCGCCTACGGGCAATCGGTCCTCAAAGGCCGGACCAAACGCTACGAATTGGCCGTGGTCAAGCGCGCCTTCAAATTGATCTTTCAATATGTCGAGCCCTCGCGGGTTCGACTGACGGCCGATCGCGGTTTCCCGGACAAGGATTTGTTTGAGTTGCTTGACCGACTCAAGATCAAATACATCATCCGAGTCAAAGGCTCGACCAAGGTTAACTACCAAGAAGCCTGGATCAAACTCAACCGCCTACGGTTTCAAGGTAATGCGCGACGGCGCAACCTGGGGCGAATTGAATACTGTCAGGATGCTCCACGTCGGTTGTGGGTCACGATGAGCCGCGCCCGCGATAAAAAGGCAAATGGGGCATCTGGTATTTGGTCAGTAATCTGCCATTGCGCGCTGAGGGAGCTGCCAAAGAGTACGGCTTCAGATTTGGGTGCGAAGAAGCTTTTAGAGACGTGAAATGGGATCTCGGATTCGCAGAAGCGCGAGTCAAAAAGATCGACGCGTGGTCACGGTTATTTGCCTTATTCGCCATTTCTTTAATGGTATTGACCGTGTTGGGAATGCGACTCCTGGCCGGAGGTGGCCAACAAGCACAAGAACTGTTACGCCGTGTGGCATCGCGTCGCCGTACTCGCCGTGAATTGAGTTTGATCGCTGCAGTCATTGCTTTAGTTCAAAGTGATAAAACTTTATTCGCTGCGCTGTCAGCCCAAACGAAATTCAAGCTTGACTATGTTTTATGAAAACTGTCCCGACATCAGGATTCGTGACCAATTTTAAGGCCATTCCCTCGATACAAAATTAATATTACGGCCGCTTGAGACGATCGTTAAGTCGATTACCCCAGTCAACGTGGTGGTCACGGCTGCCGGCGGCTGAGGTCGTTGGTAGCCGCCATCTTTTTTTAGGCTGCAAGCGATATGGGATGTTCAGTAACTTGCGTGGGGTCCCCTATATAATTATGCAGGTCATAAGGGGAAATCGTCGTCATACCCAAAATCGCGACATGTCGTGGATGGCGCGATATAGCGCGACTCCTCGCCATATCTCGCAACCTCCATCCATACTATCAACAACGCATTCCGCGCATTTACAATTTATTTTTCTTGTAAACGGAATGCTTTGGCCGACTTGTGATCTGATGTCGACCATTTTTGGTCCGGCAATTGCGAAAGCCTGTAGAAGCAATCGCCATAATTCATTCATAAACGAATATCGAAGCATCGAAGACGAACCGAAGTATTACGACAATGCGCAACACGGGGACGATCTCCATGGCGTGACAAATTGAGGAACCTCATGACAATTGACATGTCATTTTCATCACCCTGCCACAAAAGTACACACATGTATAAGATGCTGGGCTGCCTGGCGCTGCTGGCGTTTTTAGCCTTGAGCGCGCTCGCGCAAAGCGCGGCGACTCCGCCCGCGCCTACGCCTGCCAGTAGTCCAAAAGTCTCTTCTAGCGCAGCAAGCAAGTCTGCTCCGTCGCGAGAAAACGAGCCGATCAAAATCGGGACTCTGACTGTTTCAGGGAGCCTTCGCGCACGTTTTGAAAGCTGGGACTGGTTCGACACGAACGCCGCGGAGGACAGTTATAACTTCGGCGCGATCGTCTTACGACTCGCCATCGGGCAGAATAAGGAGAAGTTCGAATGGCTGGTTGAGGGCGAGGCGCCGCTGCTGATCGGGCTACCGAAGAACTCCATTGCTCCCGGAGCGCAAGGTCAACTGGGGCTAGGCGCGACATACTACGCTGCGAACGGTGGGCGGGATGGAAGCGCGGTCTTCAAACAAGGCTTCGTCCGTTTTAAAGAACTCTTCGGGAACATGTCGAACAGTCTGAAACTCGGTCGCTTTGATTTCGGTGAAGGGTTGGAAACGACGCCTGACGACGCGGTCTTGGCCTCCCTCAAGCAAAATCGCATTGCGCAAAGATTGATCGGCGTGTTCGGCTTTACGCATATCCAGCGCGGCTTCGACGGGATTCAATACGCGCATCAAAACAAATCTTCCAATTTTACTTTCCTTGCGGCGCGACCCACGTCGGGCGCCTTTGATTTAAACGCGAACAAAGAACTGGACGTTGACATCTATTACGGAGCATACACCAAGCCGCTAAAGCATAAGTCTGGCGCAAGCGAATTTCGCCTGTTCGAATTGCATTACCATGACGGACGTCGGGTGTTGAAAACCGACAACCGGACCGCCGCACTGCGCGCCGCCGACCTCGGCAAAATCCGCATTACGACGTTCGGCGGAAATTACATCGGCGCTTTTAAAACCGGCGGCGGCAAGACGGACGTGTTGTTATGGGGGGCGGGGCAGTTCGGAAGTTGGGGAAATCTCGATCACCGAGCCGGCGCTATTGCGGTGGAAGCGGGATATCACCCTGGCGGCAATATTTCGGAAAGGATCAAGCCGTGGTTCCGCGGCGGCTATTTCCGTTCGTCCGGAGACGGGAACCCGAATGACGGCGTTCACGGCACTTTCTTTCAGGCGCTGCCGACAACACGACAGTACGCGCGTTTTCCCTTCTTCAACTTGATGAACAACGAAGACTCTTTCGCGCAAGTGATGCTAAAGCCACACGCGAAGCTAGCGCTGCGCGCCGACGCGCATTATCTGCGACTGAGCAGCGCGAACGACCTGTGGTATTCGGGCGGCGGCGCGTTTCAGAACCAGACCTTCGGTTTTTCGGGCCGTCCTAGTAACGGCAAAAAAGCGCTCGGTACTCTGGCTGATGTAAGTCTTGACTACACAGTCACCCCTCGAACGCTCCTCACTTTCTACTTGGGGGGCGTGCATGGCGGCGGGGTCGAGTCGGGGACTTATCCGCTCGGCGGTAACGCGCGGTTCGCGTATATTGAACTCACACAGAGATTCTGAAAATTCGCGCTGCTGGCTCCGATTCGTCGCTGCGCAACTTGCTTGAATGAACGCCGCCAAAGGCAGCGCAGGCCTTCAGCGGCCCCGACTCTGTCATTGTGAAAGGAGATATCTATGGATGCTTCCATTCAGCGGAAGGTCGTAAAATCATCATCCGACACTCCCGGATTTTACGAGAGAATCAACGGAGAGTGGCATAAACCCGCGCTTCAATTTTTCATGTTCATTGTGCTGGCGCATTGGGCCGAGCACCTGGCGCAGGCGACCCAGATATACATCCTCCACTGGCCCGTGCCCGAGGCCAGAGGCGTGCTCGGCATATGGTATCCATGGCTGATCAAGTCGGAATCGCTTCATTACGGCTACGCGCTGGTCATGCTCATCGGCATCTGGTCATTGCGCAAAGGATTTCAAGGGCGGTCTCACAAGTGGTGGATGATCTCTTTCGGGATCCAGTTCTGGCACCACATCGAGCATTTGCTGCTGCTGGGGCAGGCCACGTTGGGGCGTAACCTTTTCCATTCGCCCGTCCCGGTCAGCATCATTCAGCTATGGATTCCCAGGGTCGAGCTGCACCTCTTTTACAATACAATTGTCTTCATCCCGATGGTTATCGGCATGTACTATCACATGTTTCCACCGGAGGGCGAGGAGCCGAGCCATAAATGCGCCTGCGCCGTAAGGCATGAGTCAAGCGGGACGGTTTCGGCCTGAGACGCCGTCTCGACGCTCGCCATGAAAGAATTTATGTGGATTCGGCGTTTTCAGAAAGACCGTTGGCTGACGTGTTTGGCGCTGGCGCTATGCGCCTGCGCTTTCCTACCCGGGTGCCGGAAAACGGCGGAACCGGCGCCGAACCTGGTGATGAAGCATGAGGTTGCGCCGCAACCTCCGAAGGTCGGTCCCGCGACAATCACAGTCAGTTTGGCTGACGCCGCCGGCAAACCGATTGCCGGCGCGCGCGTCAAGCTGGAGGGAAACATGTCGCACCCGGGGATGAATCCCGTTTTCGGCGCCGCCAGGGAGATAGGAGATGGGCGCTACCAGGCATCGATTGAATTTACGATGGGCGGCGACTGGGTTATGCTCGTGCGGGTCGATCTGCCGGATGGCCAAAAGTTTGAACGTGAGTTCGAAGTGAAGGGCGTCCATGCAGGCTGAGGAAAGTAGTATAGTTTTTGTCCAAGCTTCCATCCAATTCCGACGCGGGTTCAGCGAGCTTTGACTTGTTACGAACCCCCATTCTGGGGAGAATCCTGGGCTGGCGCCATTCGCGCACTCTGTTGCAGGTTCCGCTCTTTCTTCTCGGCGTCGCCATGGTCTTGCACGGACTGTTAGGGCCGGCGCTGGCGCCCAAAAACCTGGCCACTACGCTGAGCTGGGTTCACTTTCGCGGCGCGCTTGTCCTGGTAATGCTTGTGGCAGGGAATTTTTTTTGTTTAGCCTGCCCATTTATGCTCGTGCGCCAGACGGCGAGGCGTTTCTTCCGCCCGCGGCGCAACTGGCCTCGAATGTTGCGCAACAAATGGCTCGCGCTCGGTCTCCTCGTTCTGACCCTTTTCGCCTACGAACTATTCGACCTCTGGAGCTCGCCCTGGTGGACGGCGTGGCTGATCATCGCCTACTTTCTGGGGGCGCTGCTTGTAGACGGCGTCTACAAGCATGCTTCCTTTTGCAAGTACGTTTGTCCGATCGGGCAGTTCAACTTCGTCGCCTCGACTATCTCTCCTCTTGAAGTAAAGGTGCGGGATCAGGAGGTCTGCCTTGAATGCCGGACGAAGGACTGCATCCGAGGAAGACGAGACTCCTCCCGTAGTCTCAATGTCATCCAGCGCGGGTGCGAACTGGCGCTATTCCAGCCCTTGAAGATCGGAAACATGGACTGCACGTTTTGCCTGGACTGCGTCCATGCATGTCCGCACGACAATGTCGGAATAATGAGTCGGCTGTCCGCCGGTGAGTTGATGACCGACCCACCGCGGTCAGGAGTCGGATACTTCTCCCGCCGCAAGGATCTGGCGGCGTTGGCGACGGTATTTACTTTCGGCGCCCTGCTGAACGCCTTCGGTATGGTGAGCCCGGTATACGCCTTACAGCGCTGGCTGGCGGGCGTCCTGCATCTACAGCGCGAGGCGCCGGTTCTGGGACTGATTTTCGCGTTCTTTTTAGTCGTGGAACCGGTTCTTCTATTCGGTCTTGCGGCAGGGTTATCTAAAAAATGGGGAGGCGCCAAAGAGGCGATTATCCCGCTGTCGATTCGGCATAGCTATGGTCTGGTTCCGCTCGGTTTCGCGGTCTGGCTTTCCCACTACGCGTTCCACTTCTTGACAGGGATCTTCACATTCATTCCCGTTTTTCAGAGCGCGCTGGCAAGTATCGGCTGGCCCATTTTGGGCGAGCCTCACTGGGGGCTTGTGGGCATGCCGAAGAGCGCCGTATACCCACTGGAACTGGGTTTCCTGGGACTGGGATTGTTGGGGTCGTTGCTGGTGAGCTACCGCCTCACAGAGGAAGGCTCCGCGCCGCGCCCGGGACTGGCGTTTGCGCCGTGGGCAGGGCTATGCGCGCTACTGTGGATGGCGGCGATGTGGCTGATGTCACAGCCGATGGAGATGCGCGGCGCATTCCTGGGTGGGTAGCCGACGCCATAAACAATCACTATCAAAAAAGATGGTTACTTCGCATCATCAAATTAGACGAGCCTGGTTTGAGCGTCTCTTGCTTATCGCGGCCCTCATACCTATTTGGCTACCCATTTGGTCTTCGCGGGCGAGCGCGCATCAGGGGCCGCCCTTTCCCCTCATTATGGATAAGAAGGCTGGTCCGTGCATATTATCGGTATGGGCCGATCCCGACATCGGAACAGGAACCTTCTTCATCATTGTGAATGCTCCGAAAGGCGGCGCAATTCCGGATGACCTGAGAGTGGAAGTGGGAGTGCGGCCGGTGAGCGGGCGGTTGGCCGAGGCGCTCTATCCCGCCACGCGCGAAGCGTTGCGGGGGCAGGTTCAGTACCAGGCGGCGGTGGAGTTCGATGCCCAGGAACTCTGGCAAACACGCATCATCTTGCATAGCCCGCAAGGAGACGGCGAGGTCACCGCCCAGGTCGAGGCGACGCCGCCAGGGTACGGACGATGGGACGTTCTGCTCTACTTCTTCCCATTTGCCGCTGTCGGGCTGCTGTGGCTTCGGGCAGTTCTGCGCAGGAAAACCCTCAAGAAGGCGAAAACGGTCTGAACGTGACGCCAGGCCCCTGATATCAAGACACATTTTCAAAATCGGGGTTCGCGGTGAATTGTAAAGAGGAAGCAAAATGGGGAATGGGGAATGGGGAGTAGGGAGTGGGGACAAGGCGCCCTTTTCCCTCCCTCTTTCCTCTTTCCTCTTTCCTCTTCTTCCCCACTCCCCCACATCCTTTTTGCTTTCCCTCGCATTTCAATGCAAAAATCGATTCTGTAAATGTGTCCCGACATCAGCGCCGTGCCCTGATTGAATTCGCTTCTTGGCCTTGTCGCCAAAAGTGACGCGCGCTGTCATCTAATAATATGGACTTATATGTCACAAGAAGAGAGACGATTGCGGCAATCGCGTTCACGCGAAAAGCACTGGAAACGATGGGGACCTTATTTAAGTGAACGCGCCTGGGGCACGGTGCGCGAGGACTATTCCGCCGACGGCGAGGCCTGGGATTACTTCCCTCACGATCACGCGAGATCGCGGGCCTACCGCTGGAACGAAGACGGCATCGCGGGCGTCTGCGACCGCCATCAGGTGATCTGTTTCGCCATCGCGTTGTGGAACGGGCGCGATCCGTTTTTGAAAGAGCGGCTGTTCGGATTGACCGGGCCGCAGGGCAATCACGGCGAGGATGTAAAGGAGTATTACTTCTACCTCGATTCGACGCCAACCCATTCGTACATGAAGTTTCTGTACAAATACCCGCAGGCCCGATTCCCCTATGAACAACTCGTCGAAGAAGCGCGCCGCCGCGGACACAAAGACCTGGAATACGAACTGCTCGAAACAGGCGTGTTCGATGAGGATCGTTATTTCGACGTATTCGTCGAATACGCCAAGGCCGACGTCGAGGACATTTTGATCCGCGCGAGCGTGGTCAATCGCGGTCCGGAAGAGGCGCGGCTGGACTTGCTGCCGACGATCTGGTTCCGCAACACCTGGTCGTGGGGCGTTGACGAGCGGCGCCCGCGCTTGCGGCGCGAAGACGCCACGTCAGACATTCCCGTCATTCGATTGCGCCATTTCGAAATGCCGTTGCGATGGTTGATCTGTGAAGGGACCCCCGAATTGCTCTTCACCGAAAACGAAACCAACCTCAAACGAGTCTTCGGCTGCGAGAATTCAACCCCGTACGTCAAGGACGGGATCAACGATTATGTAGTCAACGGCGTACGCGACGCCGTCAATCCGCAATTGCTGGGGACCAAGGCCGCGGCCCGTTATCGCCTCGACATAGGCGCCGGGGCAGCTATCACAGTCAAATTGCGATTGACCCCGAACGAGCCTAAAGCGCAGATGCTCGGCGAAGAGTTCGACGAAATATTCGCCGCCCGCCGCCGCGAGGCCGATGAGTTTTACGCGCAGATTCAACCCGTGGGGGCGAGCGAAGACGCAAAGAACGTTCAGCGACAGGCCTTCGCCGGGGCGCTGTGGAGCAAGCAATATTACCATTACGATGTGCGGCGCTGGTTGCGCGGCGATCCGTCGCAGCCCGACCCGCCGAGTTCCAGGCGGCAAGGCCGCAATCACGAATGGAGGCACCTGCATAACGAGGACATTATCTCGATGCCGGACAAATGGGAGTATCCGTGGTACGCCGCGTGGGATCTGGCTTTTCACTGCCTGCCGCTCGCACTGATCGACCCGGACTTCGCTAAAGAGCAACTGATTCTGATGCTGCGCGAATGGTACCTGCATCCGAACGGCCAGATGCCGGCTTACGAATGGAATTTCGGCGACGTCAACCCGCCGGTCCACGCGTGGGCGGCGTGGCGCGTTTATAAGATCGAGCAGAAGCATTGGGGTAGGGCCGACCGCGCCTTCCTCGAACGCGTCTTTCACAAACTGCTGCTGAATTTCACCTGGTGGGTCAATCGCAAGGACGCTGGAGGCAACAACGTTTTCGAGGGCGGATTCCTCGGGCTGGATAACATCGGCGTCTTCGACCGCAGCGCCCGGCTCCCGACCGGCGGCCATCTGGAGCAATCGGACGCGACGAGCTGGATGGGAATGTACTGCCTGAACATGCTGGTGATCGCGCTGGAACTGGCCAAGGAGAACAAGGCATACGAAGACGTGGCGTCGAAGTTCCTGGAGCATTTCGTCTACATTTCGCGCGCGATGAACAACATCGGCGACAGACGCATCGAGTTGTGGGATCGGCGCGACGGCTTCTACTACGACGTGATGCTGCTGCCCGACGGCCGCAGCTTTCCCATGCGCGTGCGCTCGATGGTCGGATTGATCCCGCTCTTCGCGGTCGAGAATCTGAGTTCCGAAGTGATCGACAGCCTGCCCGGTTTCAAACGGCGGATGCAATGGTTCATTGATAATCTGTCGGAATTCGGCGACTTCATCGAGACGATGACCACGCCGACCGGCGTTCAGCGTTTCCTGTCGCTGGTCAATCCACGTCGTTTGCGACAGGTCTTGAAAGTGATGCTGGACGAGAATGAGTTTCTATCGCCATACGGCGTCCGCTCGCTTTCGCGCTTCCATCAGGAAAACCCGTATCGGGTCTACGTCGAAGGCGTCGAGCACCGCGTCGATTACGAACCGGCGGAGTCGCAGACCGGCCTGTTCGGCGGCAACTCGAATTGGCGCGGGCCGGTGTGGTTTCCGGTCAACTTCCTGATCATCGAATCGCTACAGAAGTATCACGAGTACTTCACGCGCGATTGCGACCGTGACGACTTCGAGGTCGAATGCCCGACCGGGTCGGGAAAGATGATGAACCTGTGGGACGTCAGCCAGGAGCTGTCGTGGCGGCTGATCAAACTCTTCCTGCTCGACGAGTCCGGGCGCAGACCCGCATACGGCGCGGTCGAAAAGTTTCAGCGCGATAAAAGCTGGCGCGATCCGATTCTCTTCTTTGAATACTTCCACGGCGACAACGGCGCGGGGCTCGGCGCCAGCCATCAAACCGGATGGACGGGACTGGTGGCCAAATTGATTCAGCAGGTTTACACCGAGCGACGTAAGGCGCCTACCGGCACGCTCGATCCGAACGTCTCAGAAGGATTATCAGGAGGGTAGTACGACAAACAGAATGCCGGCCACGAATGAACACGAATCTCCTTCCTGATCCTGAAAATCCTTCATTTCCATCCTCCTGCCGCCATTCGTGAATATTCGTGTTCATTCGTGGCTGATATTCTTCTTGAAATCTACAACAGGGCGCCGCCATTTTCATTTCACCGCCCCGACCATTCCGGCCTCATACAGCCTGCGATCCATACGTCGTCGCTTTCGCTCGGCCTGTGGCGGCATGATGCGTGAATGAGGTACGACGCAGAAGTATTCGCAGATCTCCCACAAATCCTCCTCCGCCGTCATCCAGTTCATCGGATCGAATCGTTTTAAATTGACCGGTCGCGTCGAATGGGCGCGCAGCGTCTTCTCTCCCGCCGGGTTGTAGTAGTGCTCGTAATAACTCATGACCAGTTCGCGGATCGTGCGGTAGACCGGCTCCCGGAAGCGCAATCCGGCGTAATTCGATTTCGCGATCGCGCCCCACCGCCCATGCTCCTTGAAGACGGCCAGCAAATGATCGTCGTCGCGGACAGCCTCCAGATCGACGATCAACGGCTCATGTCTGTGAACGCGCAGCGCCGCGGCGGCGAAGAAAGCCCCTTCGGCGCAATGCGCCAATCGGTCCCGCAACACACGACGCGGCGAACGGCAGGTCTCGCCGTCCAATTCTTTGTTATACCCGATGTCGTAATCGAGAAAGCGCTGAATCTTCTCAGGGCTGGACAGCCGTTTGATGATAGAGAGTTCCCGCCTCTCAAGTCCAAAGTCCGCATCCATATTTTCATTGTAACTGCTCTTCCGGCGCGGCGGCAAAATGTCATTTTCAAAATGTGCCCGTTTTAAAAATCGGGCACAACGATTGCTCTCGCTCTAAACCGCGCCTCCGAAACATTGAGACGCTGGCACAGCGCCGCAGATAAACAAGCGGTGATGTTCAGAGTCGATCGCAACGAGCGTGAGAAGGAGAAAAGCGATGCAAAAATTATTTCTAGTGGCGTTAATCGTCGGCGTCTGTGCGCCTGCCATTATGGCGCAGGATCCCGCGCAGGCTGGGATTTACGGCGCTCTCCACCCCACCCATTTCAATGCCCCCGAAACGAGCAAGCAAGATGTCATCTTCAATTCGCGCGCCGCCACGGGCGCGACTGGAGGAGGGGGGCAATGTCGAGGATGTCCGAGTGATCATACGCATGTCGAGATTTATGGCGGGTATTCATTCCTGCTTTTCGACGGTTTTGAAACGAGCAATGTTGATATCAACGACGTCCTGAATCAGAGAATACATTTTAATGGCGCCGATCTATCGGGCACTTTCAACTTTTCCCGGTACGTGGGGGCCCAGTTCGACTTTTCAATCCACAAAAGGAGAGAAAACCTCGATCAGTTCGGCATCGCAGGCGACGCCGAAGCGAACATCCAAAACTACCTTTTCGGAGTTCAAGTCAAAAACAATTCGAAAGATGGGACCTGGTTCAGGCCGTTCGGGCATTTTCTCGCTGGCGTTTCCAGACAAAAATTGGAGTTCAGTAGTCCCCTTTTGATCCCCGTGATTGGCGGCGCCGATTTCTCTTTCAATAAGAACTCCTTTGCGCTGGACATGGGAGGAGGCATTGACGTGCGTATCACCGACGTTTTCTCGATCCGCCCGATCAAGCTTGATTATCTCCCTGTCTTCGTCAATGACTTCAACGCCTTTGGAGTGGTCTTTAACAAGAGCACACAACACAATTTTCGCGCCGGCGCCGGGCTGGCTTTCCACTTTTAAGTCGAAGCGCGCAACATCGGTACTGCTGTTTAGCGGTAACGATCTGCCGAGCCCGCGAGACGCGCGTAACGCAAGAACCAGGTCGCTACCGCTCCCTGCGCAGTCCCGATCGTCACTTGATATTGTGGATCAGGCTGATGCTGAAGATATTTTCGACCACAGATGGTTGGTTGACATTGTTTCTCGATCTCTGAAACCCGTAGAAAAATTGATAGGTCCAGGTCGAATTCCGTCTCCAGGCAATCCCAGTTCTGTATCTTCGCCGGCTGTTGAATCCGTCATTTACTTCGGGGTTTACCTGCCGGAACCATTCCGCGTCGGCAAATGCGTACCAGGTATTGTCTTCGGACAGGCTCTTGTGATTGATAGGAATCATCACTTGAAGCCTGTCCCTTAATCTCCTTGCGAATAAGGTGGCGCCCGTGTCCAGGTCACGCCGGATTCGGAATTCCTGGCGGACGTAGTTGCTCAGCCTGATGCCGCGCCAAATATCCTTCTTGAGCTTAATTCCCACGAAAGGCCGCGTTTCGAAGAGATCGGATTTCTCGAACCGATTTGTATAAACGAACCAGACTCCCCCGCTCAGATCCATCCATTTCAACAGGCGGAATTCCAGCGTCGGATAAAGGCGTATTTGCCAAATGGGTGGGTCGGAGTTGATGAAGCGCGTAGCGACATCCACATCCAGTGTCCATCGCTTGCTTAGAACCCACGTCGGGTCATAATCGAACCAGAACTGATTGTTCCGAGACAGTGTTTCGTTCTGTCCTTGAGCCGCGCTGGCCATAACGAGCGACGCGAGGAAAGCGATCAATGGATTCCACCTGCGTAGAGGTAACATAACGCGAAATTTATAATCTGGCGCCAGCAATCGACTTCAAGATTTCCAGCAAGGGGAATTCCATTAGACTCGGGCATCCTTGATGACACGGCATGGCGCGTGAGTTGCACTCACACATCACAGTGAACAGTTACATTACCAATGACCAGATGAACCGTGGCGATACAGTAGGGCGCTCGATTGAAGAGCGGCTGGCGCAAGGCAAGTTATTGCGCCGGAGCGCGCCTCGTTCGGCGCACGGCCTTTGGAATCCGGCCGGGGACCGACCCGACCCGGTCGCGATGTTAATCGAATCAGGCCGTGGCCGGCTGGAATCGCTGGCGCCGATCCGTCACGCGCGCATGCTGACCTCGCCATTCGCGTTCTTTCGCGGTTCGGCGGAGGCCATGGCCTACGACCTTGCCTCAACCCCGGTGAGCGGCTTGCGCGTGCAGTTGTGCGGCGACTGCCATTTGGGCAATTTCGGTGGCTTCGCCACGCCCGAGCGGCGGTTGATCATCGATCTGATGGACTTTGACGAGACCATTCCTGGCCCCTGGGAGTGGGATGTAAAGCGGCTTGGGACGAGCTTCCACCTGGCGGGGCGAGCCATCGGGCTGAGCGAGTCCAACTGCGAAGAGGCCGTGCTGAACCTCGGCCGGGCTTACCGTCAGCGCCTTATCGTGCTTACACAGATGAAGACCATGGATGTGTTCTACGGCAGCATCGGCGTCGATACCTTTGTCACCCAGTCGCGCGACGCGAGGACGCGTAAGGCCCGCGAGCAGATGATCGCCAAGGCGCGCAAGCAAACATCGGAGAAGTTCTTCGCCAAGAGCGTAAGACTGATGAACGGACAGTGGCGCATCGTTGACGACCCGCCATTCCTGTTTCACCCTCCACAAACTGACCACTTCGATGCGGATTTCCGCGAGACCTTCGAAGAGTATAAGGCGACGCTGTCCGATGACCGGCGCATGCTCCTGGAGCGCTTCGATGTAGTGGATGTGGCAATGAAAGTGGTCGGCGTGGGCAGCGTGGGGACGCGATGCGGGGTCATCCTGCTCATGGCTGGTGACGACGACCCACTCATTCTGCAAGTCAAGGAGGCCAGACGCTCCGCGCTGGAGCAATTCGTGGGCAGGAGCCGATATGAAAACATGGGGCAGCGTGTAGTGATGGGCCAGCGTCTGCTCCAATCCGCAAGCGACATCTTCCTAGGCTGGGGCAAGATGGTGGGCGGGCAGCACTATTACATCAGGCAATTGCGTGACATGAAAAAAGGCCCGGAGATCGAGTCGTACTGGGCCGAGCGGCTGATTGACACCGCCGAGCTTTGCGGCTGGGCTCTGGCGCAGGCTCACGCCCGTTCCGGCGATGCCGCCCTGATCGGTGGATACCTTGGGAAAAGCGAGGCCTTCGATATGGCCCTCGCCGCCTTCTCCCAGGCATATGCCGATCAATCGGAGCAAGACCACCAGGCGATGCTCGCCGCCGTGAAATCAGGCAAGCTGGCGGTAGACGAGACGGTGATCAAATGAAGAATTAGTTCATGAGGATAATCGACAAGATCCTCATGCGTAAGCGCGCCCTGAGCGAGACGCTCAAAGAGCAGACCGCGGTCGCTGTAAGAGCTTCGCCCCCCTGAATCAAGAAATGCGACCACAGTCTGCTGCAGCTTATGGTTAGGCAGGCTGGGCTGCCGACGTATGAAGCGACAACTGGCGATGCCCGCCTACAATGGTCAGTGATGCTCGAGCTCGACCTTGAGAATCTTGCCACTCGGATCGACATCGACGTCGTAAATTTTGCCGTTGTTCCGGACCTTCAACTCGTACTTGACCTTCCCCTTTTCCAAATCCTTTTCCGCCGAGAGCAGTTCGCTCTTCGGGAACCGATTCTTGATCGCCGCGGTGACCGGGCTCGGAAGTTGGTTGATTGGCACATTCTCCTGGAAGGCGACCGCGGCGCCAGGTCTCGGAAGCCGATTGATTGATGCGTTTTTCCCGGACCACGCGGTCATATGGAAGGCGACCGCAACGACCAGGGCCAGTGCGATTCGTGAAAACATTTGCAACATAATTTTCCTCCTTTCTAAACCAAAGTAAATAACTTTGGGAAACAGGCTTTGCCACATGGGCAAAGGTAAAAGGCATCTCCGTTGATCTTTATGTTTTCACATCCGTATCTCCGTGGCTTTGTGGCTGACTCAGTCATACTAACTTTGCCCGGCCCGATTTAACCGCGCCACCTGGCGCGTCTTGTAATATTCATTGCAAATCGCGATCCAGACGGAATCCATTCGCGGCCTAACTTTGTAGCGGATATATCTGCCTGTTATTTGGTAGAAATACCTAATTGCAATTGTTTCATGGGAATTAAATTGGCAGAGAATCGAATGAATCGAACGCAACAAGTTGCTTGTTCACAATCCATGGCTTCAGCGCATAGCGGTTATTCCGCCCGGTCATACTATGATGTGAGCAATCGTCTTCAGGATTTTCTGCAAGGGGAATTCCATCAGCATCAATGGAACCATGGGAATCAGCGCCGCGGCCACGAGGAATACGAGCGCCCTCAGTCCGAAAGGAAAAAACCTCATCCTCTTAACTGTCTCGTAGCTCGACTTAAGGCCGGAGATGGATGAAACATCGGGACTGCCGAGCGGGATCTCGACTATGTCTTCTGTGACTCCAGTTCTCTTAATCCACTTCTCGTCGAAGAGTTGAGCGTGGCGGCTCGCCAGCGTCCCGTAATCTCGCAGCCCTCGCTGTCGCAGGCGATCTAACTTGCCGATGAAGACCAGCAACGGGCCGAACGAGATCACCAGGGCGAGCAGCAGATAAACTATGAATACATTGTGATATATGACGACTGAGGCCCCCATATAACTGACCTGCATAATCAGCGCCGCGGACAGCACTGCGCCGATGGCGAACACGAAGACCGCGATCGCGTATGGCGAGTCGCCCAGGATGTTAAGGCCGCCGGCCAGGTCAGGATGTGTTGGCGTCAGCCGGAGCCTGAAACGGGACAGGCGCCAGAGGAACCGTACCCAGATAATCCAACTCCAAACAGAGCGGTAGAGGAGAAACTGGAACAGCGGCAGGCTCACGGCGGCGTACCAACCGCCGGCCCACGACAGAGGTATTGATCCTGCGGCGCCGTCCACCAACCACGTGGGTTGATCGGACCTCGCGCTGTAAAAGACTGAAAGGACGGCGCCAATGTAAGCCGATACCATCCAGAGAATTTCGGCCGACCGCGAATCCCGAAGCCGCCGCGTGCTGGAGAGCAGGTCGTCGTAGGCCTGCCGCTCGGAGCCGGTGACGATACCGGAGCGGAGCAAGTAATTTACGATCATTGAGTACCTGCTGTCAGCGACGATTTCGCCAAGGATGAAGATTGGGACAGCCACCAGAAAGCGCGCATAAACGGTGAAATCCAGGAGCAACGACCGGCGAGGATCGGCATTGATTGCGAGCCCTTGGACAGCCGCGAGCGCCGCCAGCGGCGCCCACGAAACGAGCGCGAACAGGAAGGCGCGCCGCGCCGTCCTCGGGTTGCGCGAATCCTCCAAATGAAGAGTCTGCTGAAACCGGTGGAAGGGTCCGCTTCGCATGAGGGACCAATCTGGACCCGCCGGCTCGGCCCATTGCGCTGCCCCAGCGTCCTGCGCTCTGTCCTGATTTTCCGCATTCCACATTTCCCGTTCTCACTCACTGGCGGCGCGAACTGGCTCGGAGTATTTCTCGACGTCTCTCTCCAGGAAGTAGTTCAAGAACGTCCGAATGACCGCGATTGCGGCCAATTGCCCGGTCTGGCCCCAGGTCGGCGAGATCGCTGTTCGCACGATGTCGGCCGCCAGCATGAACTCCAATCCGAGGATCAACCACATGCCGAAACGATGCCATACTCGCTTCCTCCCTCCATGTGTCCAAAGGCGAGGCGAACTGATCAAACCGGTCAAGGCCTCCGCCGCGCCGTATGCGATGATCAAAGCCGCAATCACTTCCACGCCGAACGCGATATGTTCCGCGAGGCGTTTAAACAATTCCTCCATACAACCATCTAGGCCCGAACAATGCAGCGGAAGCCCTGATGGCACGTCCCCGAATCGATCTGCTGCGCGATGCGCGCGGCCGGTCTGTAGCGCAAACAGTAATTCGGCGCGCACAGATACGAGCCGCCCTTCAAGACTTTCCGCGGAATGCGTATCTCGGGCGTCCGCAGGTCGTAGCTCGCTTCTTTATCTCCGCCTTTCGGATTGAAGCCCGCGCAGCAGGGGTTGGCGACCTTGCCATGCTCCTGATACCAATCCGTGGTCCACTCCCAGACGTTGCCGGCCATGTCGTAAAGTCCGTAGCCGTTCGGCGGAAACGAACCGACAGGAGACGTGCGTTCATAACCGTCGGTCAGCAGATTCACGATCGGGAATTCGCCCTGCCAGGTATTGGCCATCATCTTGCCGTTCGGCGCGAACTCGTCTCCCCACGTGTAGACGGCGCCTTCGAGTCCTCCGCGCGCAGCGAACTCCCATTCGGCTTCGGTCGGCAGTTCCTTGCCCGTCCATCTCGCATAAGCTTCGGCGTCCTCGTACGCGATATGCACGACCGGGCGCCTGGCCATTCCTTTCTTCAGCGAACTGCCTGGCCCAAGTGGGCGTCGCCAACTCGCGCCCGGCGTGTACGTCCACCAGTTGAAGTGATTGCGGAGATCAACGCGATGAGGCGGTTTCTTGAAAACGATCGAACCCGGCGCGAGCATCTCCGGCTTCGCGCCCGGATAGTCTTCCAGGTCCAGCGGACGTTCGGCGACGGTCAGGTAACCCGTCGCTTCGACGAAACGGCCGAACTGTTCATTGGTGACCGGCGTCTTGTCCATCCAGAATGCTTCGACGGTCGCGCGATGGGCGGGCGCTTCTTCGGGATAATGATCGTTCGACCCCATTAGAAAAGTCCCGCCCGGTATCCAAGCCATGTTTTCGGACGGCGCAGGGCGAGGCGGCTTGACCCTCCCTTTCATTTGCTTTGATGGAGCGACGCAAAAGCCATTCTCCATTTTCAATTCCCCCTTCTCAATTCTCGGGCGGGAGTCGTCAGCTTGCTCACAACCCGGCAAGCGCCTGGCTGTGATAGCCTGGGCAAACTGTCAGTTCGCCCTACGTTTAATGAAAAGGCCCCGCGCGCATAGCCATGCCGACAACCGCGACCAGGCCGAGCATCAGCAAAAGCGTCGCCGTGATGAGCGTAATCGAAATCGGGAACTTGTCATCGCCGGAAATAAGCCCCTGATCCGCATAGGTTTTCCTATTAGCGCGCAGTTCAAGCATGAAGGCGACGTGCCTCCAGATGCCTAGAGAGAGCATCACTACACCAAGCGCCACCAGAGCAATACCGAAGTTGCGCGGCGCTTCGCTTCGAACTAATTGCAGCGCCCCGGCCGTTTCCCGCAGGTAACGGAAGAATTGATAGATAGTGAAGCCGAAACCGATCAGCGAGAGCGAAGTGCGGATGACGGCCATTAGTGTGCGGTCGGCGCTCATGCGCGTGCGCTGGAACGCCAGAGCGGTGCGACGCGAGGAAAGATTGGCCGGGATCGAATTTACTTGACGATCGCTGATTTCGGGATTTATCTCTCTCTTTCGCGTCCTTACATTCATTTTTCATCTCATCGAGAGCATTGCCATTCAAGCGGGGACCCCCTCGGCCAAATGACCTGGAGCGACACGCCGCGCCTCTCCATAAAGCGCCGGATAAATCAATCCCGCCAGAATGGCGCCGATCAAGGGAGCCAGCCAGAAGAGCCATAACTGCGAGATCGCCCAACCGCCGACGAACAGAGCCGGGCCGGTGCTGCGCGCTGGATTGACCGATGCGTTCGTCACCGGAATGCTGACCAGGTGAATAAGGGTCAGCGCCATACCGATGGTCAGCGCCGCGAACCCTTGAGGCGCGCGCCTATCAGTAACTCCAAGAATGATCATCAGGAACATGAATGTAAGAACCACTTCGGCGACCAGACAGGCGAGCAGGGAGTAGCCGCCGGGCGAGTGTTCAGCGTATCCGTTCGACGCAAAACCATCAGCCAGGCTGAATCCGGGTTTCCCGCTTGCAATGACATACAGGACGGCCGCGCCGGCGATTGCTCCCAGAACCTGAGCGATGATGTAAGGCGCCACGTCGGCGGCGGGGGTGCGCCTGGCAGTGTACATACCGACCGTGATCGCCGGATTGAAGTGACCTCCTGAGATGTGACCGAACGCGTAGACCATCGTCAATACCGTCAGACCGAAGGCCAGCGCGACGCCCAAAAAACCAATTCCAGTGTCTGGAAATCTCGCCGCGAGCACCGCGCTTCCACAACCTCCGAAAACCAGCCAGAAAGTCCCTATAAATTCCGCCGTCGCCCTTTTCATCAGTGTCATAATCAACCCCTTTTTTCTCCCGCGTCGCACGCCGCCGAATAAGCGACTCCTTTCAATTCAGTCAGGCGCGCCGAGTAATGAAGTTTTCATCCCAACGCCCGGCTCCACGCGATTTCAACTTAGCATTTTGTATTCCACTTCCACTTAATCAGCGCGCGCGACCTTATCAATTGGATGTTGCTGACATAATCAATCGTCCGGTCCCGCCCGATCTCGCGCGTCGTGAGGATCTCGAAGTTTGGTTCAGATCAAGAAGCGCCATCTACCTTCGACTCCAGGCGAAGCACAGCCAGCACTCCGTCTTCATCTTCTATCTCCAATCCATCTTCGCTGCCGTCCACATCGAACTGAGGGCTTATTCGTCTCACGCGCGGAATGGTCGTGATCATCTCGGTCGGCGTCGCGGTTGAATTATCCAGGCGGGTCACGGTCACTCTTGGAGCGTCGGCTCCGGTCAGATTCACCGTGACATTTTCCAGATGCGCCTCTTGCTCTTCCTCCACCACTCCTCTCCGGCCGAACGTCTCAAACCTTGCGCGGCGAAATCTGTTGCGACCGCTGAATCCGGCCAGTAGGTTGACCCATTCCGCGGGGTTAAAATAATTGGTCATCGATACTTCTCCTTCGAAATCCTATGTAGTAACGAATAAATCCCAAATCCACGGCTAAGAATGGGCGATAACGATTTGGGATAAATTCGTTACTACATGGCGCTCCTCCGATTATTTCGCCGCCGAAGCCTGCCCCGCCCCGAAGACCGTCTTCCAATCGTTCTTGATGCTTACAACTGTAAAGCCATACTTCTTCGCCGCGTTGAGCGACGCGTTATCCTTCTCGGCGTAGGCGAACTCGCGCGCGGCATCGTCGTGATTAATGAGCAGTTGGAACGATGGGCCTCGACGCCCTTTTGAATACTGCATCATCGCGATGTCGCCATAGTTACCGACATTGCCGGCGACGAAGATCGGGCGTTTGCCGATCTGGCGGTCAATGCCGACAGGCTTGCCCTCTTTGTCGTTGATCGTATCTATTGCGGGCAAACGCCAGATCACGAGCCGTCCGCCTTCCATACGTGACTCGCGCTTTAATTCGGTTCCGATAATCTGATCAATCGGGATGCCGTAAATTTGCGGCGCGAAGACGCGCAGAAAATCAATCGTGCCGCCGGAAGAGATCCAGGTCTGGAACCCGTTCCGGCGCAGATATGCGAGCAGATCGAGCATTGGCTGGTAGGCGAGCTCGGCGCCTGGGCGATCCAGTTTCGGGTGCCGCCACTTCTCGAGAAACCGGCTCGCTTCGGCGGCGAACCGCTCCTGATCCATCCCGGTTTCAGTGCCGACGAACAGATCCAGGACCGCCTTCTTGCCTGCTTCGTGAAAATAGGCTGCGTCGCCTTCGAGCGCGGCCTTGAAGGGCTGCCGCTCCTTGAGCGAGGGGTCTTTGGCGGCAAGTTCACGGACGCGCGCAACCAGGAAATAGACCTCCACAGGCAGAGGCTTCTCGACCCATAGCGTGCCGTCGTTGTCGAGCGTGGCGATGCGGTCAGCGACGGGCGTGAAATCCGGGCTGCCCTCTCTTGTCACGCGCGTGACGAAATCAATGATTCCGCGCTTGGCCGCGCCGTCGTTCCAGGAAGGGAGCGGATCGGCCGGACCTGTCTGCGCGCTCGTGTACGGAGCGGGGTCGCCCACAAACGCGAGAGCGAACAGGATGGTGAAAAGAACATGCCGAGTGGAAAGACAACTTTTGTTCATGATATTCCCCAGGTGTTGTCAGTTTTGGCGCAGTTCGGCCTCCGGCGTCTCGACAGACCCAGCCACCAGCCAATAGAGCGTCTCTTCAAAATCCACGAATGCCCTCACCCGAAATCCGCGGTTGCCTGCGTATAGCTCCATAAACTTCGCGTTGCCGAACTGATGGCCTGGCGAGGCCAAGATCGCTAGTTTCGACCGAAACGAATCTCTGTTTTCGATCATCATCTGAACCAGTTCGATAATATCAGCGAACGATAAACGCCCGGACGCGCCTCGAACGTCTATCAGAACGTCGTACTGCCTCGGCGCCGAATTCTCAAGAGCGAGCTTCAGCAACAATTGTTTGGTCATTTCGAGGTTGTATTCACCCAAAGGGCTCGCTTTTAGGAAATCTTTTGCCTGGATCAGGCGAAAGGTCAAATCCATATTTTTTGCTTTCTGTGGCTGTTCGCCATAGCTGCCGCTCGCGTTCGTTACCAGCAATTGGAAAAGTCGTCTTGTCGCGACGTCATATGCTGAGACGCGGTCAGGCGTCTGCGGTCAACTCTGTCGAATCCATCAGCCAGTTCATCGCCTCTTCAAAATCCATGAACGCAGCCACGTGAAAGCCGCGGTTGTTGGCGTATAGCTCCATGAATTTCGCGTGATCGAATCCGAGGCCGGGAATGGCCAAGATCGCCAGTTTCGACCGGAACGAGTCTCTGTGTTCAAGCATTACTTCCACCA
Organism: Blastocatellia bacterium; assembly: GCA_035714085.1. Lineage (GTDB taxonomy): Bacteria > Acidobacteriota > Blastocatellia > RBC074 > RBC074 > JAJVID01. Next base: position 11,929 of record DASTMP010000429.1, on the reverse strand, counting down.
GTTCCGCAATATCCGCGAGCGTCAAAAAGCCGCTCTTTTGCCGGGCGTCGATCAATATGTCGTACTGGCGCGGCGCCGCGTTAAATGAGGTGAGGTTCATCAAGGTCTGCTTGCTCGTTTTGAGTTCAACCTCGCCAGTTGGAGTTACTTTGAGAAAATCTCTAGCGCGAATGATGCGTAGGGTCAAATCCATTGACGTTTGCAAGGGGAAGTCTCAGGGAGTAACAGCTAATGCCGTGCCAGGGAGAATTCAGGTAATGCGACCGCGCGCGGCGTATTCGGCCACCAGCGCGCGCGTCTTTGCGGCGGCGTCATATATCGTCTTGCCATCCTTGATCGTTTGCAGAACCTTGATGTCTTTGATAGCCGCGTCGTCCACGGTTAGCGGATTGGCGGAGAGCACTACCAGATCGGCGCGCTTGCCAGGCTCGATGGATCCTTTCTCGTTCTCCTCGAAATAGAGATAAGCGCCCCAGATCGTGACCGCCTTGAGCGCGTCCATGGGCGAGATGCGCTCTTCGGGGCCGACGATCACGCCGCTGCGGCTGGTGCGGTTGACCGCTGAATGGATGACCATCAGTTGATCGGGCGACGTGATGGGGGCGTCGGTATGATTCGCGAACTTCATCCCGCGCTTGAGAGCCGACCGCAGCGGGCTGATACGGCGCGCGCGTTCACGGCCGAGCGCGTCGTTGATATACCAGTCGCCCCAATAGAACGTATGCGAGCTGAAGAAGCTCGGGATGACGCCGAGTTCATTCATTCGGTCCAACTGATCGGCGCGCACGGTCTGCGCATGCGCCATCACGGGCCGAAGATTCTTCTTGCCATGCCTCTGCTGAGCCTTGTCGACAGCTTCGATCATCATGTCGGCGGCGGCGTCGCCATTGCAGTGCGCGATGACCTGCACGTCGTTCGCGTAGGCCGCGTCAAACCAGCGATCGAGTTCTTCTTGCGAGAGGATGTGACAACCCCGGTAGTTGGCAGGCTGACCCGCTGGCGGGTGGGAGTAAGGCGCCGTGAGAAACGCCGTCTCTCCCTGCAGCGAGCCGTCACAGGTGATCTTGATCCCTCCGAACTTGAGGCGGTTGTGATAGACGCCGATCTGTTCCTTCACCGCCTGAGTAATATTCGGATCAACCTGTCCCTCCGGCGCGCCACAGTGATGAAAGCCTTCAATGTTGGAAGCGAAGCCGGGCCGGGGGTTGACGATGTCAACTTCATACTCGCCCCCGAGCGCCTTCTCGATGAACGTCCATTTCGGGTAAGAGACGACGTCAATGATCAACTTGCCCCGCGCGGCGGCTGTCCTGAGCAGCGCGACCGATTGTGGAGGTGTCTGCCCGTCTTGCGCCGTGGTTATGCCGAAGCCCGCGTAATAAAGCTGAATCTCGACGAGCGTTTGCAGCCGCTGCTCTTCGGTCTTCGAAGGCAGCAGCGGAAAGAAATTGAAGACGGCCTGCTCATCCACCACGCCGGTCGGTTCGCCTGTCTGCGTGTCGCAATGGATACGGCCGCCTTTCGGATTGGGCGCGCCTTTAATAAATCCGACCATTTCGAGCGCAAGAGTGTTGGCCGAGCCTAAATGGCCCGAAGCATGAATGATCACGACCGGATGCTCTGTCGAAACACGATCCAGGTCTCCTCTTGTCGGATGCCGCCGCTCGGCGAGCATCGATTCGTCGTATCCACTACCGAAGACGGCGACGCCGCGAGGAATTTTCTTCTCCTCAATAAAGCCGCGAATCCTGGCGATGATGTCGCCAATGCTCTTCACCTCGCCGGCTGGCGGCGGGTTGAGCGATGGGTATCCCCACAACATGCCGTAATCGCAGATGTGCGAGTGGCCGTCGACGAATCCGGGGACCATCGTCCTACCCTTGAGGCCCACGATTTTGGTTGAATCGCCCTTGTGTCGCATCACCTCATCGCGCGCGCCGACGGCGAGAATCTTTCCGTCCTTGACGGCGACCGCTTCGGCGGACGGATGCGCGTCGTTGACGGTGATGATCTCGCCGTTTATGTATATGGTGTCCGCCATCGCTTCTGTAGATCCTTTAGATCGCACGTTATTCATACCCCCTCCTTCACTGCGTTCAATGAGTGTGGGGCGATATGTGATATGCCATGCTTCATATGAGACATGGCATATCACATATGACTGCCTCACGCGCCCGCTTTGCCCGCGACGGCCTTCACGACCTGCTCCTTGACGGTGTCCAGGTTGAATGAAGCGGGTTTCTGAATCGGCGGGAACTGGACGAAGGTCTCGCCGAACTTCGCCACCTCCTGCTGGACGAAGACGAAGCGCCAGAATTCGTACTTGAACCACTCAGCCTGCTCCAGTGATTGCCCCATACCCGTTCGCTCCAACGGGTCCAGACGGAGGTTCGTCAAAATCGGCCAGTCAACCTTGACCGTGCCGCCCAGCCAGCCTTGCGGCTGATCAATGAAGCGGTACTTGTAGTCGCCGATGCGCACAGCGCCGAGCGCCGCTTCGGCGAAGTAGAAAATTTCGTTGCGCTTTGACGGCCCAAGGCCTGTGATGAAGTCCAGTTGGTTGTAACCGTCCAGGTGAACTTTGTAGGTCTTGTCTCCGAGCTTCTTGCCCTTCTTCAGATCCTCGACGATGTTCGGGTCGCCGGCGGCTGCGACGAAGGTCGGGAACCAATCGAGTCCGGACATAATGCCGTTCTCGACCTTGCCCGCCGGAACCTTGCCCGGCCAGCGAAGAATGCAGGGCACGCGAAAACCGCCCTCGAGCACAGTTCCCTTGCCGCCCGCGAACGGCGTCTGGCCGCCGTCGGGCCATGTGAAGTTCTCCGCGCCGTTGTCCGTACTGAACGCGAGGATTGTGTTGTCATCGATGCCGAGGTCTTTGAGCTTCTTCATGACCCCGCCGACGATGTCGTCCAATTGCGCCATTCCGGCCTCATATACCCCCCAGCCATTTTCCGGCGTGCGCATCTTCTGATATTTGTCTGAAAGGTGAGTGACGACGTGCATGCGCGACGGGTTCAGGTAGAGGAAGAATGGCTTGCCGTCCGCGACCGCTTTGTCCACGAACTTCATCGCGTGATCGAGGATGACCTCGTCAATCGTCTCCATGTTGTGCTTGACGCCGTCAATGGGATGCGGCGGAAGGGGCCCTTCATCAACGATCTTCTGCTTGCCGACCTTGCCCCAACGCGGATCAACGGTCGCGTCGTCTTTGTCCGTCGCCCAGCAATGCAGCAGGTTGCGCGGGCCGACCTTGTCTTTCAGCGCCTGCGGGTAGTTGGGGTGGAATGGGTCCTCCATCGCGTCCAGGTGATAGAGGTAACCCCAGAATTCATCGAAGCCGTGCAGTGTCGGCAGAAATTCGTTGCGATCGCCGAAGTGGTTCTTGCCGAACTGCCCGGTCACATAACCCTGCGATTTGAGGGCCGTGGCGACGGTCGGGGCCTGAGCCGGCATCCCGATTGCCGCGCCCGCCTGGCCGACGGTCGTCAGGCCGGTCCGGATCGGGAGTTGGCCCGTGACGAAGTTGGCGCGGCCGGCGGTGCAACTCGCCTCGGCGTAATAATCAGTGAAGCGCATTCCTTCAGCGGCCATCCGGTCGAGGTTCGGAGTTCGACCCGCCATCATGCCCTGATGATATGCGCCGATGTTGAACCAACCGATGTCGTCGCCCATGATGAAGACGATGTTCGGTTTGGTTTGATTTGATGCGTTCTTTGCTGCCATATTTTCCTCCTTCAGTTTGATAGTTTCACTACGTTCATTCATTACTTAACCTAACGCCAGTACTCATTCATTGGCTGGCCGGATCTATAGGCTTCCGGTACAGGTTGTACTGAAGGCTGAGCTGAACCCGGTTCGCCCTGCCTTGTGAGTCGCCTTTCAGTACCTGCCAGCCGTAAAGAAACTCAGCGCCGACCGTGAAATGGTAATCTTTGAGCGGACGCCAGATCAGATTGGCAGATGTGTAATAGCTCTTGCTGAAAGCGTCGAACGGCTGCGCCGCCGTGTTCTGGACACGGTCATAACCGAAAGTGACGGTGGAGCGGAGTTGCCTGGTCCAATAATGCTGGTAAGCGCCGTAAGCGCCGATGACCGGCAAAGCTCTGATGCCCCTGCCATCGTTGGCCAGATCGAAATCCAGATCGAGGTCGCTGAGGTTATTAAGATAGCGGGCAATGCCCGCGCCGTAAGTCGCGCTAATCAGCAGGTTGTCACGTTTCCCGGTCAGGACGCCGGCGCTGAAATTGAGTCCCCAGCCGAACGCCTTCTCCTCAGCGACGACATTCCGGAAGCCGAGCGCGCGATAGAGTGAGCCGAATTGCAGGTGCCCGCGTTCACGCTCGTAGCGGTACCGCACGACGAAATCCGGCGCGGGGTTATACGGGCCCTCATCCGGCGTCTCGTCGTCCGGGGTCAGTAGCGCCTCTCCCTCACTTCGCAAAAAGCCCCTGATGACGCTCGCACGGATCAAGCTGCGGCCCGGCGGGATGTCCGGCATCATGACGCGAGAGCGTTCGACATCACTTCGCAAAAAGTCCCCGGTGACGTCCGAACAGATCAAGCTGCGGTCCGGCTCAAGGTCTACCCCCATGACGCGAAGACGTTCGACATCACTTCGAGAAAAGCCACTGATGTCCATCGAACAGATCAATCTGCGGTCCAGCTCAAGGTCCGGCCCCCTGACACGAGGACGTTCTACGGAAAAGGCGAAGCTGTGGTGTTTGCCTATAGCCTGTGTATAGCGGAATTGCGCTTGGCGCGTTTTGATGATGCTGGCCGGCCTTTCAGAGTCGAGCGTATCCGGTATGATGTCCGGGTCGCTGAAGGTCGTCCACGTATGGCCCGCAAGAACATTCTTGATCTGACCGTATAGGTGGCGCAGTCGCGGGTCGGTAGGGCCGTCCGGACCGAAGAAGTCTATCTCGGCGTAGAAGCGGAACTCTTCTTCCTTGAACGGGCTTCTGAAATCCAGGTTGATGCGCGATTCCCGAAAGCTTACGTTCGACATCACCACCTTCTGCGGAGGCGTCAAATTGACAGGAAAAGTGGTATTGATGAACTCGTCCGGGTCGCCGGCCGGGCGCGGATCCATCATCACGTCGAGCTTCGCGTAACCGTCTATCTTCACCTTCGCCTGCGTGCCCGGAATATGGAAAAAGCCTATCATTTCCGGATCGAGCGGCTGGTTATCAATCCGGGCCACCGTCTCCCGATCGCGACTGACCGTCTCCTGCTTCGCCACTCCAGAGATGGGGCGTTGCCGCCGAGTCGCGCTCTGCGCGCCCGTGGCCCCTGCCGGTTGAGTGGACGGAGGCTGTGTCTCTTGCTTGGTTTCGCGCTTTTGTTGCTCTTCCAGTTGTTTGCGCTTTTGCTGCTCTTCTAGTTGCTTGATCGATTGGTTAAGCGCCTGCACTTCTTTATCAAGCTCAACCAACTTTCGTCTAAGCTCCTCGATATCCTGCGCCGGAGGATTCTGCGCCGGAGGATTCTGCGCTGAGGGCTGCGTCCGCGCGCTTTGCGCGAACACGGTCAGAGCGGCCAGCGCGATGATTGCGGCCGTCGACGTTAACAAATAGACTTTCTGCGCAAGGCTCCTCACGTTATTTATTCCTAGTCGGTGAACATCATTCCTTCTTTGGCGAGACGATCTATGTTCGGCGCGCTGTTGCCCATCACCCCGAGATAGTAGGCGCTGATGTTGCGCCAGCCGATGTCATCGCCAATGATGAAGAGGATGTTCGGCCTGCTTTGAGTTGACGCGTTTTTCGTTGCCATTTGTTTCCCTTGTATTTGTGGTCGATCCGACTTGCATTAAAGCGATAGCATCTTCGCAAAATCCTTTATGATCTCAGTGAGCGGCATGACCATCAGCGCGACCGGAACGAACGGCAGTAGCGTCACCGCGATCAACAATCCCAGGCTCCTCAATCCGAACGGAAAGTCTTTCATCCCATAAACGTTCGCTACTACACTGTAGATGTTAGAGTGCAAAGAGAAGTCCTGCTGATTCGGCGCCCCCTGATTTGCTACTTTCTCGCGATTGAGGCAATCGTGTTCGAATTGACGTCCGACCTCGCTGGCCACCGCTCCGTATACGAAATCGCCGCGCCGCTTCGTCTCACGCAACTTACCGATGAACAGAGTCAACGGCCCTACGAAAAGGATCAGGACGAAAACCACCAGCCCGATGGCGATGTGCTTGAACGTGGCCAGCGACTCCCCATGGAACATGATGCGGTTCGCAACCTGTCCGGCCACGATCGCTCCCAGCGCGAAACTCACGGGCCAGAACGCCCGCAGCGAATCGCCGACGAACATCAACCCGCCGGCGTGGTCCGGATGGCCAGGGATCAGGCGCAGATCGAGACGCGTCATCAACCACAGGAAGCGCGCCCAAAGGAACACCCGCCACAGCCAGCCGAAGAAAAGGAGGATGAACAGCGGTACGCTTACCAACGCGTTCCACCAGCCGGCTAATGAGAAGGCCTGATAGTCGCTCTTCAACCAAAACCAGGACGGGAGCTCGTCGGGCGGAACGGTAATCAGCAAGAACGCGACCAGTCCGTAGGCGAGAATCGCCACAATCAACTCGGCCGATCCGGAGTCGAGAAGTCGCCTGGTGGATGTGATGGCGTGGTCGAAACGCGCCAGGTCCGCCTCCGTGACGAGACCGGCTGCAAGAAAATGGCGCGCGACCCTGCCCAGCAGCGGGATACAGTCCGCCTCGGCGAGAATGAACAGCGGCGCGGCGACCAGCGACCGGGCGTAGACGGCGAAGTCGGAGAAAAAAGACTTCGCCATGTGATCCCGCAGAATGAGGCTTTGCGCGACTGCCAACACGACGAGAGGAACCCAGCCGACCAGTACGACAAGCTCGGCTCGCCGAGCGATCATCGGATCGCCCGGCTTGATCAGGCCGAGCGACCTTTGCAACCTATGGGGCGGCCCACCATATAAGAGCTCGCCGCTTTGTCGTATCGTCGCGCTCATACCGTTGCGCATGTATTCCGTACTTGAACGCGCATTCAGGTTGCCCTACTTCACCCGTTCCACTCCCGGCGGCTTCCAAACGCCGTCCACGATCTCCTTCTTCGGCCAATACAGCCGCATGAACACATTGAATGAGTCTTTCGGCGCAGGCAGCCAGTTCGACTCCTTTTCCTTGCCCGGCGATTCGCGCTGAATGCTGATGGTCAGCGAGCCGTCGTCGTTGAACTTCAGTTTGTCGCGGTCACCGATCGCATAACGGTTGATTGGGTTCTGCGCGAAGAACTGTTTGGAGGTGTACATAGTGAGCGACCAGAACGCGTTCACCGGCGGCAATTGCCCATCAGGGAAGTGAACGAGGTAGCGGTTGGCGCCATTCAGCGGCTGCCCATCAGTGTCCTCTGTCGCGCGCGGGTAAATGGCGTCTTCTGGCAGATTCGCCCCCAAGCCGACGAGCGCGACAACAGATCGGAAAAGGTAGTCCGTCCCGTAGCGTCCCAGGTTTGTCATTACGTCCCAGCCGTTGACCTTCTTGCCGTGTGGCTTTTTGGCTTCGGCTGAAATCTTCGCCTGCGCCGTCTTGACGCTTCCGTCAACGCTCTTGGCGACAGTCGGGTCCAGATTCTTGAGATCGAAGGGCGTCCCTGGCGCGACGCCGATGGCATTGAAGTTATTCAACGCGGAGGCGTCGGCGTCGGCCGGCGGGTTGTCCTTCATCAAGGTGTTGAGCCGCGCGAAGAACGTGGCGGCGTCCATCTTCGCCACCTGCTCGACCGGCGGCGTCTTCACATCAATGCCAGGCGCAACTGGCGCATTGTCCGGCGGATTGTAGTCCTTGCCCCACGCGCCGAGCGGAGTGAGTTTGTATTGATCCTGGATGGCGCGAACCGCCGCATAATCCTCCTTGCCGTTTGTCCGCGTGCGGCCGATCAGCCAGGCCATGTTGGTCGGGGATTTGATCTCCTTGACGTTCGTTGGCAGCTTCCCCTTCCATTGCGGCCCTACTATCGCGAAATCTCCACGACTATTGCCGGTAGTACGCGTGCCCGGCGATGCGAAGACGTTCGTCCACGCGTCCAGCATCTCCATCAAGTAATATCGCTTGCCGGTATCAGGGACGCTCAGGATGATCGGCTCTTTTGTCAGGTCGAGCCAGGCGGTGGAGTAAAGCGTGTCGGCGTTTGGACTGACCACATCGGTCATCGTGTAGTCGGGAAATTCTCTGATATGGAGGAATTGGTTTACCGGGGCCTTGTGCGCTCCGGCCTTCGGGACGGCGGTCATCACTCGCCGAGTGACATCCATTAATACCAGCGGATAGCCGAAGACGTATGCTTCGTCGGCGATCTCCGACGCTTCGCCGGCGGATACAATTTGTTTCGGTTTCATGAAAAATACCTCCTTACAACTGGTGTTAAACAGCGCCGCGCGCCTAGCAAGCGGCGGATTAGCGACCAGCCGCTTGCTTACGCGCGCGACGCCGAACCGTTACTGCTCGCTCGAGGCGCGTTTCAATTGGGAATAAGCCATGCGGTAATCGAGTTCGGCCTGAAACATCTCCGCCTCGGCCTTCGCCAGCGCCGCCTTGGCCTCGGGGCCCGGGTCTTGATCACGCGATGTCATGGCCCGCTGCATTGACGCCACACGTCGCGTCAATTCGAGAATTCGTCGAGTACGATCCACATCCATAACAGTCTTCAGCGACTCGGCGGCCACTTTGGCCCGAACCATTTCCAGATTGGCTTTGGCCATGGTGACTTGCGCGCCGCGCTCCTTGATCGTCCGCTCGCGCTTGAAGAAATCGAAGATAGTCCAGGTGGCGACGACGCCGATCCAGGAGAAATCATCAGGTAGAGCCGGTATCCCCGTTTGAAACATGTAGCCGCCCGTGATGACCGCGTCGGGGACGTACTCCAACTTCGCCAAACGATGCGCCGCTTTCGCTTTGACTACCGTTTCCTCCGCCTCGACGATCTCGGGGTTATATGCGATCACGGGCCGCGGTTTTTGCGGCGGCGCCGCCTGTGGTGGTTTTTGCTGCTGTTGCGAGTAAAAGTCTGCTTCGATTACCGCCGGAGGGGGCGGGACCAATTCCAATCGCGCGTCTTCGGGAAGCCCCGTCAGACCGCTGAGACAGTTGGTCAGCTCCGTTACCCTGTCGCTTGCGACGAGGAGCGCTTTTTTGGCGACGAGCAGCGCAGTCTCCCGCTCCATCACTCCGTCCACGGACGCGGCGTCCGCGCTCGCGATCTGCATCTTACGTTCCGCTATCTCGACATTCGCCATGGCTTCGGCCTGTCGCCTCTGCGCTATCAACAGGTCGAAGTAAGCCCGCTCGACATCAGCAACGAGTTGGACTGAGACCGCATCGGCCTTGGCTTCGGCGATCCGTTCATCGGCCTTCGCGATCCGGACGGCCTCGTGAACTTTGAAAAGCGGAGTAAGAGGTTGCGTCACCGTCGGGCCGACGAAGGTCTGATCCTTGTCAAAGAGCGGAACGGCTCTAGACAGAGTCGGAAAGATGATTCCGCGGCGGAACAATTGAATCGTATCTCCCATGAATTTGTTGTAGTGGATATTGACGAGGAACGCGCCGACCTTCGGAAAATAGTCCGACTGCAGGGCCTTATGATGAAAGTGAGCCGCGCTGACGCCGGCCGATGCGGCGACGAGCGCATTGGTCGCGACCGCGCGCGCCAGCGCCTCATCCAGCGTGAGGCGGAGGGCGCCCGAAGCCGATCCGGCGCCAGCCTGCGCCATTGCGTCTGCGCCGCGATCAGACGGCGGGATCAATCCCATGGGCTTCATCATCCGCGGCGGCGTGAAATCAAAGAGGCCGTCTTGCGTGACGCTCGTTTTCTCAGGCGTCGGCCGCGTCAGGAGATTTAGATTCAAGATTGGAAGCGCCGTCGCATCCGACGGGCCTGACGCGCCAGTGGGCTTGTCCTGCGCCGCGACGTTCGAGGCCAGAAATAGAGCAATAAAAGCGCCTGAGAAGAGCGCATGAAGGGGCCGACTGCTGATAAACATAGATCCTCCTATCTACATATGCCATACGAAATATGGCATATGGCGCATGGCGTAGTTACCGTGGGGATAGGGGGTGTCGCCGAAGCTGATCAGCGAGGTCGCCGTCCTGACCCAGGCCATCAGTGTCCGGTCATAGACCAGAACCGTGCGATCCAGCGCGAGTTCCGTCGAGGAAGGGAGGGGCGAGGCGCCCGCATCATTCTCAATTGCCATCCGAGCAGCCCTCCTTTCCCGCAGCCCTATGCAGGTGGCCGTCATGCCCTGCCCAATCGCCGTCCCGGCGCTTCAGGCTTGCGCTTCAGTAAACGCGCAATCCGGTTCACCGGGCCACGGAGCAAAATGTAGGGGAGAAACGCCAGGACGAAGGCCACAATCAGCGCCTGCAACGGGTAGAACCAGCGAAGAACAATCTCTTGATAGATCAGGTCCATAATGATGGCGAAAGTGAAGACTCTGGAGACCGCTTTGAACGCGTCCCGCAAACGGCTTCGTCGATTCGCGGGGTCGGTGAAGAGCGAATAGAAATAGGCGGGACGGCCTTCTCGCGCGTCTTTTAGACCGTCACGAATCGCGAAGGTCATCGCCATCGCCGGCTGGAGCAAGAGCCGGAACGACATCGGGCCGCCTATTCGACCTATCAGATCGCTCCAAAATCGAGTGAATAACTCTTCCATTGCTTCGCTCGCTTTCGTTTTTGATCCTCAGCCATTGGCAGTATTGGTCTTTGACGAAGAAGTTACCGGTGATCGAAGCTCGCACAGGACAGCCGCTGTGACTGATCGAACGGTATCACACCCCAGACAGGTCTCGCTCCACTGAGTCAGCCGGTCCAAGCGTCGCAAGCAGAGATAGCCACAAAACAATTCGATTGTTTGTATTCAGGTTCACTTTTTCCTCCTCCGTTGTTTTAGGGAACCGGCGACGTACCGCTCACTTAGCCGCTGCGAAAGCATAGGTCTTGCGGCAAAAGCCGTAAATCAAGCGAAGGATGCATTTTGAAATAGGGAATTTCCTTAGCCATTGACGCCCAGAATGACCGCCAAGCCGGCTGCCAAACCGGCTATTTGATATTGGACTTACATGGCTACGGCTCGACCAACTTGTTGCGGATCGCGTAGTGGACGATATCTGCGATCGAATGAAGCCTCAGTTTGCGCCTGATCGCGCTCCGGTGAGATTCTACGGTCTTGTGGCTGATTCCAAGCGCCGAGGCGACCGCTTTATTTCCTTTACCCTCGGCCAACAACTGAATGACGGCGCGTTCTCGCCTGGTGAGCGCGCTGAAGGCCGAGCCCTCAGGCATCGATCCGTTTGCAAGAAAAGCGTTGAAGAGCGCTTCGGAGACCAGTGGCGTGAAATAGGGCTGGCGCCTCGCGAGCGCTTCGATAGCCTCGATAATTCGCGGCCCGGATTCGGATTTCAGGATATATCCGCGCGCGCCCGCAGCGAGGGCTTCGCGGATTAATTCCACAGACTCGCGCGCCGTAAAGATGAGCGCCTCTGTACGGGGGAGCGCCCGCCGTATCCGCCGCGTCGCCTCCAATCCGCTCAGTTCTGGCATGGACAGGTCCATTACCACAACATCCGGCTTTAATTTTATCGCCAACTCCATGGCGGCTCGGCCGTCGGACGCCTCTCCGCAGATTTCCCAACCCTCGCGCGATTCCAGAATTCTACGCAGCCCCTGCCGAACAACTTCATATTCATCGGCCAGCATAATTCGGATCATAATACTTCTCTTCTGGTAAAGGAGATTGAAATAGAAGCGCTCAATAACGGCGTGGTATCAAGAATGGGTGAATCTAGAGCGGGTTCCAAATGTATGTACGGGAAAGTGGCGCGACCTCTATTACAGTACGGGGAGCGTGAGCGACCTGAGTACCGGTCAATAGGCCTATTGACCGGTACT